>JBFJMM010000042.1:0-12883 GCA_041633885.1 Porticoccaceae bacterium | reverse complement strand
TCCCGCGAGCGGGCCCGCGAGGCATCCGGTTTACGGCTGGCGACGGTCCTGTAGGACTGGCGCAGCTGTATGAGCATGTCCTGAAAACTCTCCCCCTGAAAGACCTTGGTGAGGAGAATACCGCCAGGTTTGAGCACCCGGCTGGCGATATCCATCGCCAATTCGACCAGGTACATGGCCCGCGGCTGGTCCACCGCTTTCATACCACTCATATTGGGCGCCATGTCGGACATTACAAGGTCCACTCCCACACCACCGAGAGTCTCCAGCAGCCGCTCAAGGGTGGCCTGCTCGGTAAAATCTCCCTGCACAAAATCCACCCCCGGCAGGGTATCCATGGGCAGTATATCCGTGGCGATAACGCGACCGGCCCTGCCCACCCGCGCTGCCGCCACCTGCGACCAGCCGCCCGGCGCCGCGCCCAGGTCCAGAACAATCGCCCCGGGGCGCAATACCTTATCTTTCGTATCCAGCTCCAGCAATTTATAGCTGGCCCGGGACCGATATCCTTCGCGGCGCGCCCGCAGCACATAGGGATCTCGTTCGTGCTCCTGCAACCAGCGTCCGCTGCTTCCGGATTTCGCCATGGGGTGCTCCAACAGTATTCGGGTTGCCTGTTTGGCGCTACAATGGGCGCCTTTCCAGGAGGGCCATTGTATGCCACTCAGTAACGACAACAGGAAACATATGCGCCGTCTTGGTCACAATCTAAGTCCGGTGGTTACGGTTGCCAGCAAGGGACTGACCCCCGGCGTGGTCAATGAAATCAAGCGTGCGCTCGCGGACCACGAACTGATCAAGATAAAACTGTCGATGGGTGACAAAACAGCAAAACAGGCGGCCCTGGCGACTATCGTAAAAAACCTGTGTGTCGAGGTTGTACAGACTATTGGCCACGTTGCGCTGCTGTACAAAAAGGCCGAACAACCTAACGCCAAACTATCCAACCTGTTGCGCTGACAATTTTCCCGCTTCTTGCCCACGAATCGCAGATAGTGGCACAACCAGCGCAATTAACGCCGGTTTTTGGCCACTCGGGATACCGTTAGTTTTTTGCCGACGGAAACTTGGCCGGACGCTTCTCTTTCACTGCGGCGACGCCCTCTTTGGCATCCGCGCCGAGAAAACACAGCATTTCCATGCGCAGGGAATTTTCAAAAATCGGAGCGGCCTGCTGAATCCAGCCGTTGAGGGTAGATTTGGTGCCCCAGATCGCCGGTTGGCTACCGGCAGCAAGTTTGTTGGCCACTTCCAGGGCGCGGGGTAACACCTCGTCCTGAGGGGCACACAGACTAACCAGCCCGATGCGTTCCGCCTCGACACCGTTGATAAATTCGGCCGTCATCAAATAATATTTGGCTTTAGCCATCCCACACAGCAGGGGCCAGATAATGGCCGCGTGGTCGCCGGCACCCACACCCAGCTTCACATGGCCGTCGGTAATTTTCGCGGTTTCGGACATGATGCTGATATCGGCCATCAGCGCCACCGCAAGACCCGCACCGACCGCGACGCCGTTAATAGCAGAAATCACCGGCTTTTCCAGTGCCAACAATTTGTACACTATGTCGGCGGCTTCCTTCTGAACACTTTTGACCCCCTCCGGGTTACCAACCATGGTTTCCACCCAGTTCAGATCGCCGCCGGCCGAAAATGCTTTGCCAGCCCCGGTCACCACCACCACATTGGTCTCGTCGTCCGCAGCCACCGTGTCCCACACCTGGGTGAGTTCCCAGTGCAACCGGGCATTCGTGGCATTCATCACCTCCGGCCGATTGATTGTAATAATCAGTACGCCGTTAGGCTGATGCTCAAATAGCAAATGCTGGTAGTCTGCATAGTTCATGGTGATATCCAAATTGACGTTAAATGAAACACTAAAGACTAGTAACTGGCGCCGCAGCGGCGCGTTTTGAGCCGCTCGCCCGACAATATGCGAAAGCGGACAGTCTACCATTGGGTAGCTTCACCTTGGAAGTGGCGCAAATTTTCACCACAACCTGAAGCCCCCGGCGCACCCGCCGCTGCGTAGCGGTCAACCATCCGCCTGGTCGGCCGTTATACCCAACAGACCGTTAAATTTCCGCCACTGGGGCACTTCTGGAAAACAGGGAGACTGCGGGTGTTTTCAGCCCCACCCCGTTGGCCTCTTGCGTCCCGGTTACACTGCTCAATTTGTCGCACCGACCAGGAGAGATCCAATGCCCAGTCCCTTGTTAACACTGACCCGTAGCCTGCTGCTGTGCACCGCTTCCGTGAGCGCCCTGGCCGCTGATTCCGCGAATACGCCACGCAACGCTCAAGACCGGCAGCAAAACAGCCCGCTTATTGCGGCTGGCGATGCGGGTGCGCCACGCACCCATGGCGCCAGTCGGGGTGACCTTGGCGCACCCAGCGAGGAGGAGCGTGCAGCTGCGCAAGAAAGGCGCCAGACGCAACGCTTGAAACGCCACGATACTGATAAGGACGGAAAGATTTCGGACAGCGAACGGGCGGCGGCGAAAGCCAAACGGCACGACCGGTTAGTGCAGAAATATGACGCCGATGGGGATGGCAAATTATCGCCCGAGGAACACAAACAGGCGCGGGAGGAGCGTAGGCATCGCGCCCATCGACACCTTGATACCGACGGCGATGGCGCCATCTCCGACCAGGAGCGGGAAGCCTTCAGAGCGCGCAAAAAAGCCCGCCTGGCGCAGCGTTTCGACACCGACGGGGACGGCAAACTCTCCCCTGCCGAACGGGAACAGATGCAGGCGCACCGGCGCCAAAGAGTCGCGCCCTTCGATCAGGATGGAGACGGGAAATTGTCCGAGTCAGAGCGGCAAATCATGCGCGAACAACGCCAAAGTGGGCAACGTCCACAACGGGCTGGCGACGGCAACTGACCTGGTTGCTGGCGGGCGTCTTAACCCAGGCCACGCCGACGTGCAAAAATATGGCCACCAAAACAACGTAGCAACCAGAACAACGTAGCGACCAGAACAACGGGGGGAGATTGGGGGAGAGCGCCTGCAGTATGTGGCGCTCCCCTTTCTTTATCAGAGGTAGGCCCCGGCGGAGCAGCGCGCAATCGCCCCTGAAACTACCCGCCGACGGCCAGCATGCGCCCACCGGAATACAGTGGTGTCCGGCGCAAGCAACCGGTTCACGCCGACAGGTTTTGGCTTGCCCAACACCTTTACGAGTAAGGTTTATTCCCAGATAGCTTTGTGGTAGCGTGCTGCTCAAGTCACTATCGAATTAAGCTACGGAGCGCGACATGAAGTACACCCTCACCGCACCGCCAATCGCCAGCCTGATGGCGGTATTGGCAATTTCCTTCTCTACCTACCCGGCGCTGGGCCAGGCGACCCCAGCGCGTTATGAACCACCGCGAAACTCCCTTGGCCAGCCGAATATTCAGGGCGTCTGGGATTTTCGCACGTTGACCCCCCTGCAGCGCCCGAGAGAACTCGGCAACAAGGCGGTATTCACCGCGGAAGAAGAGCAAGCTTTTAAAGAGCAGGCTGTCAAGTCACTGGATGTGGACCGCCTCAGGGAAGACGAGGCAACTGACGCCGCAACCGATATCGAAGGTGCCTACAACAATTTCTGGTTTGATTACGGTACTGCAATGGATGAGGATCGCCGCACTTCGCTGATCGTTGATCCCGCTAATGGGCGCCTGCCTGAGCTGACTCCAGAAGCGCTGGCGCAACTGAAAAGAGCCCATCTTCGAGCCCACCCGGTACGCGACATTCTCTCTATCGGCCTCACGGATTTCCGACCTGCGGGACCGGAGGAAACCGGATTGTCCGAACGCTGTCTGGTGAGCTTCAACGCTGGCCCACCCCTCAACCCGAGTGCCTATAACAACAATATCCGCATCGTGCAGACGCCCGAGCACGTGGTGATTTTTACCGAAATGATTCACGATGCACGCATTGTGCATATGGCCGACAGCCCACAGTTGCCAGCGGAACTCACAAAATGGACAGGGGCGTCCCACGGTCGCTGGGAAGGTAACACACTGGTCGTCGAGACCACCAACCTGACCGACAAAACGCCCACCTTCCAGATGCCAATCGACCTGAACGATCCCAGCAGGAACGGTGTGGTAGGTATTGGGAAAAATATGAGACTGACTGAAAAATTCACCCCGGTCAGCGAGTCAGTGCTGCTCTATGAATACACTATCGATGACCCGGCCACCTTTACCAAACCCTTTACGGTAGCCATTTCAATGCGCGCTACGGAAGAGCAGATCTTTGAGTATGCATGCCACGAAGGCAATCACGGCCTGGCCGGCATGTTGAAAGGCGCGCGCCAGACCGAAAAGGAAGAGCGCACCGCCGCTAAATCAACAAGTCACTGACATTGCGGCGAACCTGCCGTCAGCTGCCTGCTACACTTGCGCACAACCAGAGGTGGAGCAGGCGGCGAACTGACTCCCTTTTAGGGCGTTCTATCCCGCCTGTTATACCACACCGCGACTTTCAGCCGACCTCCCGACCACAGGCTGGGGGCCGCTACGGCGCGTTAGCCATTTCCAGTAATTCCAGGACGTCCTGCACCTGCACCCCCCAATAGATACTCCAGCCGATAATAATGGCCACCGAAAAAACCACCGCCAATCTACTCAATGTTTTCGTTGTCATGATCGTCCTCACACCAGCTCAGGAAAAACCGATCCAGCGACCGGAAGCCGCGACCCCAAACCAGATGAACAGGTTGGCGATGGCGACCAGCTTGACCACCCACGGCTGCACGGTGTCTGTTTGTTGCGGGGCCGCGCTCGAACCCTGCGCGTAGACCAGACCTGGGGCCCGGCGATAAACGGCGTCGCGAATACTCAACACAAAAAATATACCCATGGCCAAACCCGCCATTTTCGCAAAGAAAAACGAATTATATGCAAGCTTCATGGCGATGGCGGACGCCTCGTAAATACCGGACAGAATAATGAATACTAATGCCAGGTAGATCCATTTTTTGGTGTTTTCGATAATGATTTGCGACGGCACATCGGTCAACACCACGTTTAACATGCGCAAGTCCCCGAGCAACAACATGCCTCCCAGCACCACCATGCTGGCGATATGTACGGTTTGCACCCCCGCAAAAACACCGGAGGACGACTTGGAAAAGTCGGCCAACATCGATGCATCGAGCCACTCAAAAATAAATACCACATCCATCGCCTTTTTCTCCCCTCAGCGCCGCCTTGTAAAGTATCTGTCGGCGTCCGCGATCAGCACACCTCGCCTACGCCCGCTTATTGTTCGAACGCGGCCAGTTCGTTGACGCACCCGGCCGCCCAATACATAAAATACGGCAGATCGGCTTTGCTGCAATCCCACCAGTCGTAGGCCATCGATCGGCCCGCGGCGATCACCAATGTCCACAGCCCCAGTGAGAGACCGGCACCGACCCGTATGCGCCGCGGTGGCACGGGATCGTTGTCCCACGTCAAACCGGACGACCGGGTCATCCTGCGAATCAGCAAGGCGTTGATCCCCGCAGCGATCAATAACACGACTTTAATGCGAAACCAGATGCTTTGCGTTGAGCGCACCGGTATGGCGTAGAACAGCAAGACCCCACTGATCACCATAACGACAAAACCAAGCAGCATCGCTTTATCGAGTCGCTCGACAATTTTAGAAGCCGCGATATCGGTGAACGCAACCCCCAGCAATCTGAGATCGATCGCCAGTAACATACCGAGAAAAAGTATCAGCGTCAGCACATGGGTGGTTTCCACCCACGCATACATGTACAACGACTCGTGCAGGTCGGTACTCGACTGAAAGGTGTCGAGCCACATCGCAAATTTTAGTAGCAACTCATTGAGCATCTTTATATGTTCCCCTGATTGCGGGTATTGTGCCGCGGCGCACTGTGATTATCGATCACCGCCCTGCAAGCGCGCAATTGACACCGCGCAAGTCATCGCGCAAAAAACGACAATCGGCAGCAGTTTAACCATTATTGATCGGCAGGTGGGCAGTTTATTTATCCCGGCCCGGGGACATCTGGGGCGACTTTCCATAGACACCTGGATTAGTATATCCTGCCACCATTGATGACAACTTCCGGGAAACTGATGCTCATGCTTAACTCTAACGCGCTGCGAATAATGGCGTTGTTGTCGCTGCTGGTTGTGCTACCCACGTCCGCTCTCGCCGCGGACGGCGGTTACACGGCACCCCGCGCGGCAGACGGCGTCCACCCCGATCTTAACGGCATATGGCAGGCACTTAACGAAGCCCACTACGATCTGGAAATCCATATGGCTCGCCCCTCCCTGGCGCTGCGCGATGGTCCCGCCGGCCCGATTCCCGCGAAAGAAACGCTTAAACTGGGGGCAGTGGGTGCGGTGCCACCCGGATTGGGAGTGGTTGAAGGTGGTAAAATTCCCTATAAGCCGGAGGCGTTGGCCATTAAACGGGAAAACCAGCGCCACTGGCTGGAGCGCGACCCCGAAATAAAGTGCTATCTACCCGGTGTACCCCGGGCGACTTACATGCCACACCCTTTCCAGATCTTTCAGGGTGATGACTCGCTGTTCATTGCGTATCAGTACGCCGGTGCTGACCGGGATATCTTTACCAAAGACCCGGGGCCGGCCCCCGTCGACAGCTGGATGGGGCAATCTGTCGCATCCTGGGATGGCGACACGCTGGTGATCAATGTCACCGGGTTAAATGCGGACACCTGGCTGGATCGCGCCGGTAATCATCACAGCGACCAGATGCATGTGGTGGAGCGCTACACGCCGATGGGACCCAATCACCTGCACTACGAGGCGACCATCACCGATCCGGAAACGTTTACCCGGCCGTGGAAAATAAGCATGCCGCTGTATCGGCGCATGGAGCCCAACGCGCAACTTCTGGACTTCAAGTGTGTCGAATTTGTGGAAGAATTACTGTACGGCCATTTGCGGGCAAAACCGCTGGATTAGGCTTACGCCAGCTATTGTACCCGCCATCCACCGCTCACAAAGGGCGATACCTGACACGAGATTAGTACTATGCACGAGATAACGATTATGTCCTGGAAAAAAATTGTCGCTGCTTCTGGCCTGACACTCGCCGCGCTGTTGACCATTGCAACACCAGCGCAATTACGTGCGCACCACGCTTTCGGGGCGGAGTTCGACGCCAACAGCCCGCTGGTGCTACGCGGCGCCGTCACCCGCATCGAGTGGGTAAATCCCCACGCCTGGTTTCACATTGAAGTCACCAGGGAGGACGGCTCGAAAGAAGCCTGGAGAATTGAGGGCGGTACGCCCAACACCCTGCTGCGACGGGGCATTAACAAACGCTCCATCGCCATCGGCACGGAGATTGTAGTCGAGGGCTATCAGGCGAAGGATCGCTCGAACAGTGCCAACGGTCGTAATATTACCCTTGCCGATGGTAAAAAAATGTTTATGGGTTCATCGGGTACCGGCGCACCGGACGACGGTGCGGACCCCACCGGCATTAATTAAGTCAGAGCTGAAACCTGTGCGCCACGGCGGATTCTTATTACTTGCGCTGCTACTTACCGGCTGCGGCCAGTCGGAGCAATCCGCATCGCAAATGCAATACACCGAGGCGCCACCGTTCCAGCCGACCGGGGATGTCAAACACCTGATGCAGTGGGTACTTGATCCCGCGGCGGACCAGGTGTGGGGTTCGTCGGGCAGCATTATTACCGCAGCCGGTACACAGGACCTGACGCCAACCACAGACGCAGGGTGGCTGGCAGCGCAGCACAGTGCGGCGGTTGTCGCCGAGGGCGGGAATTTGCTGCTGATGCCCGGTTTGGCGCGGGATCACAAGGACTGGCAGGATTTTTCGCTGGGGTTGGTTGCGGCGGGTCAACTGGCCATGGCGGCGGCCGCTGAGCGCGACGCGGAAGCCCTGTTTGATGCGGGCGGACAAATCTATCGCGTGTGTGCATCCTGCCACGCCGTGTATATTCAGGGTGAAGAAAGTCCGGGCATTCAGGGTCCGGAAAAACCGTAGCAAACCCGGGCACCAGCGCAAAATGGCTGCCCGATCCCGCACAACATTTCCTTAGCTGCCGGCCCTCAGTCCGGTGCGGCGCCCGGTGCAGCCTCTTCGTTAATGGTTTTTTCGCTGACCAGTCCATCGCGAAACTGCAGCGCAGCGGAGTAGAAGCCCGAGGTCGTTAACGTTACTGTGACCGGGTGCGTACCGCGATTTTCCCAGAACCAGCCGTGAATACCGCCATACGGCGCGGTGAAGGCACCGTTTTCCCCATCGGCTTTGCCGAGGCGATAACTTTCCGCGAAACCCTCCGGGCCGGCGTCGGGTTCACCGTGAAAATCAAAGACAACCTCCGCCGTCGCGCTCCAGCTATAGAGCATTGTGCCACCCTCGTGTAGTCGATATTTATACTCGACAAATTCAAAGGGCAACAACTCAAACGTAACCGCTTCCCCCCGGTAGCCGGTTTTTTCGTCTCGCACCCTCTCCAGTTGCGGCTGCCTGGACAGCCCCCTGATACCCAGCGCCTCGCCAACGCCCAACGGATCACGGTCAAATTCGGCGGGGAGAACAAGCGCCACGAGAATTAATACAGCGGCACACAGGGCCATCAGGGTGGCCAGTAAAATTTTTGCGCGACGCGGCTGGGGCGCAGCGCCTGTCGATTCCGTGGTTTGCATTTTCATAGCTCGCAATTGCTTTCGATTAGTTCCATAAATAACCGGCAAACTGATAACCCGCCAGCACAAAACCGGCACTCATCAGCAGCATGTTGGCAATAAACCCATGGCGCTGAAAAGCGCTGCGCCGACGCCATTGCAGCAAGATAACTACAATGATTGTCAATGCGCTCGCCTGCCCCAACTCGACGCCTACATTAAAGCTCAACATGTTGCTCAGGAGATTTTCCGACGACAGGGACAACTGCTGTACTTTGGTGGCCAGCCCCAGCCCGTGGCACAGGCCAAAGACAAACACCGCTATGCGCGCGCCGGGCTCGACGCCAAACACCTGTTTAAACCCGCCGATATTTTCAAACGCCTTGTAGGCGACCGAAAGCCCGATCACCATATCCACCAGATAGGCGTTGACACTTAAATTAAGCAACACCCCGCCCGTCAGGGTGATACTGTGACCCAGGGTAAACAGGGTCACATAAATAAGCACATCGCGGAAACGACCCAGAAAAAACACCACGCCCAGCAGATACAGAATATGGTCGTAGCCGGTCACCATGTGCTTGGCACCCAGATACATAAACGGCACGGGCGCGGCGCCGGACAGTTCCTGCACAAAACTGGCATTGGCGCCAGAGATATTGTGAGCCAAGACAATGACTGGCATCAGCGCCAGCACCAGTAGCGCCCACCGGGCAGATTTATAGCGCGGTGGAGGGGTACAGCCAGAACCGGTTGGCAAATGGTCGTTCATCAGGACGATTGGTTGGCACTCCCATATTTTCTACCTGGCGGGGCGACGACCGGGGAACACGGGTGTATTCCCATGGCCAGATACGGCTTCTTTAAAGCGCGATTTCAGCTCCGGTATGGCACTTGAAGCAGGTCGGCGAGGAAACCATGCGCCCTCTTCCAGGCCAAACTCCGATCGGGGTCAATCGGAGCAACCCGCATGGTGCCAGTAACAATCTAAAAGATGTCATTTTATTGGTATTCGACATTAGTAATTTCGTACTCGACCACACCCGATGGCGTTTTGACCACGGCCACATCGTCGAGCTGTTTACCAATCAGCGCCCGCGCCACGGGTGATTGATAGGAAACTTTACCCAGCTTTACATCGGCCTCGTCATCGCCAACAATTTTGTAGCGCAGGGTTTCATCGGTGTCCACATTGACAATGGTCACCGTGGCGCCAAAAATCACCCGCTCGGCGGTGGGAATTTTCGCGATGTCAATGACCTGGACCTGGCTGAGTTTACTTTCAATCTCCCGAATACGCCCTTCGACAAATCCCTGCTGCTCGCGGGCCGCGTGGTACTCGGCATTTTCCTTCAGATCGCCATGGGCACGCGCCTCGGCGATGGCCTCGATGATACGCGGCCGCTCGTTTTTCTTCAGTTCGTCGAGCTCCGCCCGCAGTGCAGCTTCACCCTCTACGGTCATTGGAATATTAGGCATGCTCGCTACCCCCGTGTAGTTCCTGCAGGGTGCGCACGGTAATCGCTGCTTTGTTTTCCAGCGCCAGACAAACCGCGTCGCCACCCGCCAGCGTGGTGGTGTAATACACACCGTGCGCTTCGGCACTGGAACGAATGGTTGCCGAGTCCGCGATCGCCTGGCGGCCCTCCGTCGTGTTAACCACCAGATCAATTTTATGATTTTTAATCATGTCCACAACATGGGGACGGCCCTCCTTGACCTTATTGACCAACGTGACATCGAGACCGGCGTCCACAATCAGCTGCCCGGTTCCCCGCGTCGACACCAGTCTGAAACCCAGTTGGGCAAGACGTCGCGCAACGCCGACCACCTCCGGCTTGTCCTGCTCACGCACACTCAAAAACGCCGTACCGCGCCGCGGAATTTCATCCCCTGCGCCGAGTTGCGCTTTGGCATAGGCCTCCGCAAACGTCACGCCCACGCCCATCACTTCGCCGGTGGATTTCATTTCAGGGCCCAGGATCGGGTCGTGTCCGGGAAATTTGTTAAACGGAAACACCGCTTCCTTGACGCTAAAGTAAGTGGGAATAATTTCTCGCGTAAAGCCCTGCTCGGCAAGGGTACGCCCCGCCATACAGCGCGCCGCAATTTTCGCCAGTGACACGCCGATGCATTTGGACACGAACGGCACGGTTCGGGACGCGCGGGGATTGACCTCAATCACATACACCTTGCCATCCTGCCAGGCCAATTGCACATTCATCAACCCTCTGACATCGAGCTCCCGGGCCATGGTTGTGACGACCGCGCGCATTTCATCCTGCACCTCGCCGGGCAAACTGTAGGGCGGCAGAGAACAGGCGGAATCCCCCGAATGGATACCCGCCTGCTCAATATGCTGCATGATAGCGCCAATCACCACTTGCTCGCCGTCGGCCACCGCGTCGATATCCACCTCGATCGCAGACGACAGAAAATAGTCCAGTAGCACCGGCGAATCGTTGGACACATTGACTGCTTCGCGCATATAGCGACGCAATTCCTCTTCGCTATACACCACTTCCATCGCCCGCCCACCCAACACGTAGGAGGGGCGTACCACCAATGGATAGCCAATCTTCTGCGCGTTGGCAACCGCGGCCTCCGGCGAGCGTGCGGTGGCATTGGGCGGCTGCAGCAGACCGAGTTTTTCGATCATTTGCTGAAAACGTTCGCGATCTTCAGCGCGGTCAATGGCATCCGGGGTGGTGCCGATAATTGGCACCCCGGCGCGCTCCAGATCCCGGGCCAGTTTGAGCGGGGTCTGGCCGCCAAACTGCACAATCACCCCCACCGGTTTTTCCAGGGCGACGATTTCGAGTACGTCTTCCAGCGTCACCGGCTCAAAATACAGCCTGTCCGACGTGTCGTAATCGGTAGATACGGTCTCCGGGTTACAGTTGACCATAATGGTTTCGTAGCCATCTTCACGCATCGCCAGGGCCGCGTGTACACAGCAGTAATCAAATTCAATGCCCTGGCCAATACGGTTGGGACCGCCACCCAGCACCAGAATCTTGTCGCGCTTCGAAGGCGCGGCTTCACACTCCTCCTCGTAGGTGGAGTACATGTAGGCGGTATCCGTGGCAAACTCCGCTGCACAGGTATCGACACGCTTATACACCGGGCGCACACCCAGCTCCCAGCGGCGCTCGCGCACCTCCCGTTCACTGATGCCCCACACATCTGCCAGGCGACGGTCGGCAAACCCCTTGCGCTTCAACGCAAACATTGCCGCGCTATCCAGGCTCGACAGTGGGCGCCCCGCCAGCCCGGTTTCTGTGCGGATAAGGTCCTCAATCTGCACCAGAAACCAGGGGTCGATGGCGGTCAGCCCATATATTTCGTCGACACTCATACCGCGACGAAAGGCATCCCCCAGGTACCAGATGCGCTCCGCGCCGGCATTGGCCAGACGCCCGCGGATTTCACTTAATCCAACGTCTCCGTCATCCTCGACGATGGGATCAAATCCGGAAACACCCACTTCGAGGCCGCGCAGAGCCTTCTGAATGGATTCCTGAAACGTACGACCAATCGCCATGACCTCGCCCACGGATTTCATTTGCGTGGTCAATAACGCGTTGGCCTGAGTAAATTTCTCGAACGCAAAGCGCGGTACCTTGGTCACGACATAGTCGATACTGGGCTCAAAGGAGGCCGGGGTCGCACCACCGGTGATTTCGTTACTCAGCTCATCCAGGGTGTAGCCCACCGCGAGTTTTGCGGCCACTTTGGCAATCGGAAAACCGGTGGCCTTGGAAGCCAGAGCGGAGGAGCGCGAGACCCGGGGATTCATTTCAATCACCACCAGGCGACCAGAGGCGGGATCCACCGCAAACTGCACATTGGAGCCGCCGGTCTCCACGCCGATCTCGCGCAGCACGGCAATGGAGGCGTTGCGCATGACCTGGTATTCCTTGTCAGTCAGGGTTTGCGCCGGCGCCACGGTAATCGAATCGCCTGTGTGGATACCCATGGCATCGAAATTTTCGATGCTGCAGATAATGATGCAATTGTCATTTTTATCCCGCACCACCTCCATTTCAAACTCTTTCCAGCCGATCAACGACTCGTCGATCAACAACTCATTGGTCTGTGACAGATCCAGTCCGCGCCTGCAAATTTCCTCGAATTCCTCCCGATTGTAGGCGATGCCGCCCCCCGATCCGCCCATGGTAAACGAGGGGCGAATAATGCATGGGAAACCAAACTGGTCCGGCACCTGCAACGCTTCTT
>JBFJMM010000041.1:0-12940 GCA_041633885.1 Porticoccaceae bacterium | reverse complement strand
GCCTGGAAAATCGCGAGCGGCGGTTACGACATGCTGTCACCGAGGTGGCCGGGCGCTATGACATCATCATTATTGATTGCCCGCCCTCCCTGAGCATGTTGACCGTCAATGCGCTGGTGGCAAGCGACAGCGTGATTGTGCCGATGCAGTGCGAATATTACGCCCTCGAGGGGTTGTCGGAGCTGATTAACACCATCGCCGGGATCGCCAAACAACTTAACCCGAAACTGCGGGTCGAGGGAATATTGCGCACCATGTATGATTCTCGTAACGGCCTGACCGACGAAGTTTCCAAGCAGCTGCACGGGTATTTTGGCGAACGGGTTTACCGCACGGTTATCCCGCGCAACGTGCGCCTCGCCGAAGCGCCGAGTTTTGGTAAAACGGTGTTGGCTTACGACCGGCACTCCAGGGGCGCGGTAGCTTACCTTGGGCTGGCAGGAGAGATTTTACGACGCCACAAAACGGTGATTAGAACCGCTGCCCGACCTGTTGCTGCGGAGGGCTCGTTGGGCGGCGAGTAAAATCGCGGCTAACGAGCGCCACCCGCACCGGGAACGAGCCGCGCAACGAGGTCTGAATGGCGGATGCAAAACGAAACTTGGGAAAGCGGATTAAATGAGCGCGAAGCGTAAAGGGTTAGGTAAAGGGCTGGATGCACTCCTGGGCCTGGATAGCGACGCCCCGCAAGGCGCCGCCGCGCCGGCGAGTGCCGCGCAACCGTTCATCAGAGAGATGCCGGTGGAGATGCTGCGCAGGGGCCAATATCAGCCCCGCCGGGATATGCGCCAGGATTCACTCGAAGAGCTGGCCGACTCCATTCGCCGACAGGGCGTCATTCAACCGGTGGTGGTACGCCCTGTCGAAGCGGGCAAATACGAAATAATCGCGGGGGAGAGGCGCTGGCGCGCCGCCCAGCTGGCCGGGCTGGAAGCCATCCCCGTAGTGATCCGGGATGTGCCGGATCAGGCCGCCATAGCAATGGCTCTGATTGAGAACATTCAGCGGGAGGACCTCAACCCGGTCGAAGAGTCCCGGGCATTGCTGCGCCTGCAGGACGAATTTGGTCTGACCCAACAACAGGTGGCCGACGCCGTGGGCAAATCCCGCGCGACCGTCGCCAATCTGATGCGGCTGTCCACCCTGTCCGGGGATGTGTATCGCATGCTCGAACACGGCGATCTGGATATGGGGCACGGCCGCGCTTTACTCGCCCTGTCTGAACGGGAGCAAATTGATGCAGCGCGAAAAACCGTGCAGAAAGGGTTGTCGGTGCGCCAAACCGAGGAGCTGGTGCGCGGCATCTTAAAAGGACAGACCAAGCAACCGGGTGGCGCGTCGAAGAAACAGCAGCAATCAGGTACCCGCGATGTCAGCGAGCTGGAGGAAAAACTGGCTGAACAGGTGGGGATACCAGTACGCATACAGCATCAGGCCTCCGGGCGGGGCAAGTTGATCTTTAGCTACAACAGCCTGGATGAACTCGACGGACTTCTGGGCCACATAAAATAAGGTTTAGCGGTGTGGTGCATCGTTTGGTGTGGCAGGTTAACCGCCGTGGC
Organism: Porticoccaceae bacterium; assembly: GCA_041633885.1. Taxonomy (GTDB): domain Bacteria; phylum Pseudomonadota; class Gammaproteobacteria; order Pseudomonadales; family Porticoccaceae; genus JBFJKD01. The sequence goes on along the minus strand of JBFJMM010000041.1, from coordinate 11,378 downwards.
GGGGAGATTCTATTGATTCGCCGCCATGACCTTACTATAATGCGCGGCGCTTTGGTTGGGACTAACCAGTGCTTTGAATTTCAAGGGAGTTTTCCCTGCCTGACCAGATTGCATCCGCGCGTTACGGGTCAGGCAGATTCTTCGACGGCGGGCCGCAGTGAGTAATGCACCACGGCGCGACCGGAAGCTGGCTTATCGACTGATTGTATTGCAATTTGTCCTAAGTGCGCTGCTGGTTGGTGTCGCTGCTCTGTACGACACCGCGGCGGTAGTCGCGGCGGCGGTCGGCGGTCTGAGTAGTGTCGCCGCCAACGGTTTTTATGTGTGGATGGCCCTTAAATCGGCCATCGCCGCTCCCGCGGCAGAGGTAGTGCGGAATTATTACATCGGCGCCGCGGGAAAGCTTCTGGTGGTGGTAGTAAGTCTGGCCGTGGCGTTCAGCGTCCTGGACACGCTTGGCGACACCCGCAACGCGTTGGTGTTGTTCGCTACCTTTATTGTCGTGCAGGGTGTGTACTGGGTGGCGCCGGCCCTGGAGCGATTCTCCAACAACGGGCCGCGGTAATGGACAAGCGCGCCGCGCTGGAAATGGCGGCTGGTCGCCAGGCGCGAAGAACTCACAAACCATAGGCAGGAATGAGATTAGATGGCCAGTGAAAAAATGACGTCCGGGGAATATATTTCCCACCACCTGACCAATTTGACCTACGGTCGGCACCCGGATGGCAGCTGGGGTTTTGCCCACGATGGCGCCGAGGCCGCCCAAATGGGTTTCTGGGCGCTCAATGTGGATACTTTCGGGTTTTCCCTCGCTCTTGGTGTGCTGTTTTCCTGGCTGTTTTATAAAGTTGCAAAAAACCCCACGGTAGGAGTGCCCACAGGCCTGCAGAACATGGTGGAAATGGTTGTCGAGTTCGTGGATGACAACGTCAAGGGCATGTTCCACCACAGCAACCGCCTGATTGCTCCCCTCGCCCTGACGATTTTTGTGTGGGTGTTGATGATGAATATCATGGATCTGGTGCCCATCGACTTTATTCCCCACGCGGCCAGTCTGCTCGGCGTGCCGTATCTGAAAATAGTGCCCTCCACCGATGTAAACATCACCATGGGTCTGGCCCTCAGCGTGTTTCTGTTGGTGCTGTATTACAGCGTCAAACAAAAAGGACTTAAAGGTTTTGCCGCCGAGTTGTCCCTGCAACCGTTTGGCAAATGGGGGTTGCCCGTCAATCTGTTTCTGGAGGTGGTCAACCTGATCGCCAAGCCGGTGTCCCTGGGTTTGCGGCTATTTGGCAACCTGTACGCCGGAGAAATGATTTTTATTCTGATAGCCCTGTTGCCATTTTGGGCGCAGTGGGCGCTGTCCGTGCCCTGGGCGATCTTCCATATTCTGATTATTGTGCTGCAGGCGTTCATCTTTATGGTGTTGACCATTGTGTACCTGGCAATGGCTTATGATCACCACTAGTGGGCGCAACATGTCACGCGACGCTTTTATTTAACCAACGTTCGACGATACGACGGGAGCAAAAATGGAAACCTCATTAATTTATCTGGCTGGTGCGATCCTGATGGGCCTGGGTGCGGTTGGCGCAGCCATCGGCGTGGGCATTCTCGGCGGCAAGTTCCTGGAAGGCGGTGCGCGCCAGCCGGAACTGATCCCCATGCTGCGGACCCAGTTTTTTATTGTGATGGGTCTGGTGGACGCGGTACCGATGATCGGGGTGGGTATCGGCCTGTTCCTGATCTTTGCCAAAACTGGCGGCTAACAGACTTCAGGTCAGAGCTAACACGAGACCGCAGGCGGTTAACTCAAGGGGCATTGGTGTGAACATCAATTTAACAATACTGGGCCAGGTTATTTCATTTGCCATCTTTGTATGGTTTTGTATGAAGTTTGTCTGGCCGGCTTTGATCGCTGCCATGGAAGAGCGGCAAAAAAAGATCGCTGATGGACTGGACGCCGCGGATCGCGCCATGCGCGATCTGGAGCTTGCCCAGGACAAGGCCACCGACCAGTTGAAAGAGGCCAAACTGCAGGCCGCGGCACTGATCGAAGAAGCCAAGAAGCGCTCTACCCAGATTATCGAGGAGTCCAAGGATAAGGCTCGCGAAGAGGGAGAGCGGCTGAAGGTCGCGGCGCAGGCCGATATTGACCAGGAGTTGAACCGTGCCCGCGAAGAGTTGCGCGGGCAATTGGCAACCCTGGTGGTGGCTGGTGCCGAAAAAATTCTCGAGCGTGCAATTGATCGGGACGCCAATCGCGATCTGATTGATGAACTTGCCGCGCAACTGTAGGCGATGACGCAATGGCCGAATTAAGCACCCTGGCGCGACCCTATGCGAAAGCGGCGTTTGAGTTCGCGGTGGCGGCGGATGCGCTGCCGCAATGGTCGACGATGTTGAATCTGCTGACCGCGCTTACGCAAAACGCAACCGTGGCCGGTTTGCTGGCCTCCCCCGGCCTGACCCCTGCGGCCAAGGCCGAGAAGATAGTGGCGACCGCTGGCGACGCACTGGATGCCAAAGGCATCAATTTTGTGCACACCCTGGCGGATAATCGCCGCCTGCCGTTGCTACCACATATTGCCGAGCAGTTCGAAGCCCTCAAGGCCGATCTCGAAAAGACTCTGGAGGTCGAGGTGATCGCCACCGGCGAACTCGATGCAGGGCAACAGGAAAAGTTGGTAGCGGCCCTCACCAAACGCTTGCAGAGAAAGGTTGCCATTACCGTGTCGGTTGACCCGGCGCTGCGCGGCGGCGCGATCATCCGCGCCGGCGACACCACTATTGATGGTTCCGTGCGCGGTCGCATCGCCAGGCTCGCCGAGGCGTTAAGTTCGTAAGCAATAAATTCACAGGCATTAAATACGTAGGTTCGAGGAATCGAGAATGCAACAATTGAATCCATCCGAGATCAGCGACATCATCAAGCAACGCATAGATAGTCTTGATGTTGCCACTGAGGCAAAAAACGAAGGCACTATCGTCTCTGTTTCAGACGGTATTGTACGTATCCACGGCCTCGCCGAAGTCATGTACGGGGAAATGATCGAGTTCGATGGCGGTCTGTACGGCATGGCCCTCAACCTCGAGCGCGACTCGGTCGGTGCGGTGGTGCTGGGGGATTATCAGGGCCTGGCGGAAGGCAAGAAGGCACGCTGTACGGGCCGTATTCTCGAAGTACCCATCGGCCCGGAGCTGGAGGGCCGCGTGGTCGATGCGCTGGGTAACCCCATAGACGGCAAGGGGCCGATCGGCGCCAAGCTGAGCGATGCCATTGAAAAAGTTGCGCCGGGGGTGATTGAACGTAAATCCGTTGACCAGCCAGTGCAGACCGGTCTGAAAGCGATTGACGCCATGGTGCCGGTGGGCCGTGGTCAGCGCGAACTGATTATTGGCGACCGCCAGATCGGTAAAACCGCCATTGCCATCGATGCCATTATCAATCAGAAAGGCACGGGCATTAAGTGTGTGTATGTGGCGATCGGACAAAAGAGTTCCACTGTTGCCAACATCGTGCGCAAGCTCGAAGAGCACGGCGCCATGGAGCATACCATCGTGGTGGCCGCCACCGCGTCCGACCCGGCGGCCATGCAATTTCTGGCGCCCTACACGGGTTGTACCATGGGCGAATATTATCGGGACCGGGGTCAGGACGCGCTGATTGTTTACGACGATCTGACCAAACAGGCCTGGGCCTATCGCCAGATATCCCTGTTGTTGCGCCGCCCCCCGGGCCGCGAAGCATATCCCGGCGACGTATTTTATCTGCACTCCCGTTTGCTGGAGCGCTCGTCCCGGGTAAACGTAGAGTATGTGGAAAAATTTACCAAGGGCGCTGTTAAAGGCCAAACGGGATCGTTGACGGCGCTGCCAATTATTGAAACCCAGGCGGGTGACGTGTCGGCGTTTGTTCCTACCAACGTGATTTCGATCACCGATGGCCAGATTTTTGTGGAGACCGATTTATTTAATTCCGGCATTCGGCCGGCGATGAACGCCGGTCTTTCCGTGTCCCGGGTGGGCGGTTCGGCGCAGACCAAAATCATCAAGAAACTGGGCGGCGGTATTCGTCTGGCCCTGGCGCAGTACCGGGAACTGGCTGCGTTTTCCCAGTTCGCATCGGATCTCGATGAGGCTACCCGCGGGCAGCTCGAACACGACCAACGGGTCACCGAACTGATGAAACAGGCCCAATACTCGCCGATGAGTGTCGCGGAAATGGGTGTGGTGCTATATGCCGCCACCAGCGGTTATTTAAAGACCATCGAAGTCAACAAAATCGGTGATTTTGAGGCGGCCCTTATCTCCTATATGAAATCGGAACATACGGGTCTGCTCGCCCAGGTCGATAAAAGCGGCGACTGGAACAATGATATTGAAGCGAGCTTCAAGGCCGCCCTCGATAAGTTTGTCGCCACGCAAACCTGGTAACGGCAGCGCTCGAAAAGAGCAACAGGCACATAGCATATGGCAGTCGGAAAAGAAGTCAAAACCAAGATCAACAGCGTAAAAAGTACGCAGAAGATCACCAGCGCCATGGAAATGGTGGCGGCCAGTAAAATGCGCCGCGCACAGGATCGCATGGCGCTCGGTAAACCCTACGCCCAGCGTATCCGCGCGGTAATCAGCCACATCGCCAATGCCAATCCCGAATACCGGCACCGGTATTTCGAGAGCCGGGAAGTGCGGCGCGTTGGGTTCATCATTGTCTCCACCGACCGGGGTCTGTGCGGGGGGTTGAACATCAACCTGTTTAAAGCGGTGATCAAGGAAATGAAGGCGTGGCGCGAACAGGGTGCCGAAACGGAAATTTGTACCATCGGTGGCAAGGCGGCTGCATTTTTTGCGGCGGTTGGCGGCAACGTGGTCGCCAGGGTTCGCGACATGGGCGATCAGCCCGCTGCGGAAGACCTGATCGGTGGTGTACGGGTGATGCTGGATCACTTTAATCAAGGCAAGATAGACCGCCTCTTTGTCGTCGGCAACGAGTTCGTGAATACCATGACCCAGCGGGCCGAAGTGGCCCAGTTGTTGCCCCTCGAGGCAGCCGACGACAAAGCCATGAAACACTACTGGGACTATCTTTACGAGCCCGACGCCAGAGATCTGCTCGACGGTTTGTTGATGCGCTACGTGGAGTCGCAGGTTTATCAGAGCGTGATCGAAAACAAGGCCTGTGAACAGGCTGCGCGGATGGTGGCGATGAAGAACGCCACGGAAAATGCCGGTGAATTAATTGACGAGCTGGAGCTGCTGTACAACAAGGCGCGCCAGGCGGCGATCACCCAGGAATTGTCGGAAATTGTTGGCGGCGCGGCGGCTGTATAAGCCGACGTCGGCGGTGCAAGCGGATTAACCGGATTAACAGGTTTTTGTTGAGAGGAATTGGAAATGAGTAGCGGACGTATTGTGCAAATTATCGGCGCCGTGATCGACGTGGAATTCCCGCGCGATCAGGTCCCTAATATTTATGATGCGCTGGTTGTTGACGGCAAGGGCCTTACTCTCGAAGTGCAACAACAATTAGGGGATGGCGTGGTGCGTACCATCGCCATGGGCTCGTCCGAAGGAGTGAGCCGTGGGCTGAATGTGGCCAACACCGGCGGCGCGATTTCGGTTCCGGTTGGCCAGGGCACCCTCGGCCGTATTATGGATGTGCTGGGCAAGCCCATTGACGAGGCAGGTCCGATTGACGCCGAAAAGCATATGCCGATTCACCGCAAAGCGCCGGCCTATGCGGATCAATCTTCAGCCATCGAATTACTGGAAACCGGAATCAAGGTGATCGACCTGATTATGCCCATCGCCAAGGGCGGCAAAATCGGTTTGTTCGGTGGCGCGGGCGTAGGCAAAACCGTGACCCTGATGGAATTGATTCGCAATATTGCCATGGAGCACTCCGGGTTTTCCGTGTTCGCCGGTGTTGGGGAACGCACGCGGGAAGGAAATGACTTTTACCATGAAATGAAAGAGTCGAGCGTACTGGACAAGGTGGCGCTGGTGTACGGTCAGATGAACGAGCCTCCGGGCAACCGTCTGCGGGTCGCGCTCACGGGCCTGACCATGGCGGAACATTTTCGCGACGAAGGCCGCGATGTATTGATGTTTGTCGACAACATCTACCGTTACACCCTGGCGGGGACGGAAGTGTCCGCGTTGCTGGGCCGGATGCCTTCCGCGGTAGGTTACCAGCCTACTCTGGCGGAAGAAATGGGCGTATTGCAGGAACGTATTACCTCCACCAAAACCGGTTCCATCACGTCTTTCCAGGCGGTCTATGTACCGGCGGATGACTTGACCGACCCGTCCCCCGCCACCACCTTTGCCCACCTCGACGCGACGCTGGTACTGTCGCGCCAGATTGCCGAGCTCGGTATTTACCCGGCGGTGGATCCACTGGATTCCACCTCCCGTCTGCTCGACCCCCTGGTGATTGGTCACGATCACTACAATGTTGCCCGCGGTGTGCAGTCCGTGTTGCAGCGCTACAAAGAGCTGCGAGACATCATCGCCATTCTGGGTATGGACGAGTTATCGGAAGAGGACAAACTGATTGTTGCCCGCGCGCGGAAAATTCAACGCTTCCTGTCGCAGCCATTCTTCGTGGCGGAAGTGTTTACTGGCAGCCCGGGTAAATACGTCTCCATGAAAGATACCATCAACAGCTTCAAAGGAATTCTCGACGGCGAGTACGACCATCTGCCAGAACAGGCGTTTTACATGGTCGGCTCTATCGAGGAAGCCGTTGAGCGGGCGAAAACACTGAAACAGTAGTTACACAACGCGACGGAAGAGACCAGGATTATGGCAATGACAGTTCATTGCGACATTGTAAGTGCCGAGGAAGCGTTGTTTTCCGGCGTCGTGGAAATGGTTGTTGCCAGCGGCCAACTGGGCGAGCTCGGCATTAACTATGGCCATACGCCATTGTTGACTGCGCTCAAACCGGGGCCGGTGCGGCTGATCAAACAGCACGGCGAAGAGGAAGTATTTTTCCTCTCCGGCGGTTATCTCGAAGTGCAGCCCCATACGATCACAATCCTTGCCGACACCGCGCAGCGGGCTCACGATATCGACGAGGCCGCGGCCCTGGAGGCCCGTAAACAGGCCGAGATCGACATGAAAAACCAGAGCAGCGAAGTGGATTATTCCCGCGCGGCGGCCCGTCTCGTCGAAGCGACGGCGCGTCTGCGTACGGTGGAGGAGTTGCGTCGCCGGGCGTCGGGACGTTAGCCGCAGCGGGCAACAACAGGGCAGCCACGGCTGCCTTTTTTGTCGGCGGCGATAAACGGTGGCGATTACCAGCGCCGTGCAAACAGCGTTTCTCATTCGCCAGCCAAACCCCTAAACTGGCTGGAACCGAACTGGAGATACGGTCGTTATGGCAGTCGATATTATTGTCCTTGCCGCGGGACAGGGTACGCGCATGGGTTCCTCTCTCCCCAAGGTCCTGCATTCCCTGGCGGGCCGTCCACTGCTGAGCCATGTTCTGACCACTGCAAGAACGCTCCCCGATGCGAATTTGATTGTGGTGACTGGCGCGGGTGGCGAAACAGTGCGCAAGCGCCTGGCCAACCCCCACATTCACTGGGTGGAACAAACTGAACAGTTGGGTACGGGTCATGCGGTTCTGCAAGCCCTGCCGGCCCTGTCGGCCGACAGCGTTGCATTGATTCTGTACGGCGATGTGCCACTGATCGCCAGCACTACCCTGAAGGCCCTGGTGGCACAGGTGAAGGCGAAAACATTGGCCCTGTTAACGGTGGAGCTCGGCGATCCGACGGGATACGGTCGCATTGTGCGCGATGCCGCGGGCGAAGTGGTTGGCATCGTCGAACAAAAAGATGCGACGCAAGAGCAACTGGCGATTAACGAAGTCAATACGGGGGTGCTGGCAGTAGACAGCGACTGTTTGCGCCGCTGCCTGCCGACCGTCGGCAATGACAATAATCAGCGCGAGTACTACCTGACCGACATTATTGCCCTGGCCAGACAACAGGGCTACAGCATCCACACGTCGCGGGCTATGGCCCCGCAAGAAGTCCAGGGCGTCAACACCCGCGCCCAATTAGCGGCCCTGGAGCGATATTACCAGCGCCGCCTGGCGGCTCAACTGATGGAGAGCGGCGTCAGCCTGGCCGACCCCGACCGTTTCGATTGTCGCGGTCAACTGAGCGCCGGACGCGATGTGCAGATCGATGTCAATTGCGTGTTCGAAGGTCTGGTAACCCTTGGTGATAACGTGCGGATTGGCCCGAACGCGGTAATTCGCGACGCGGATATTGGCAGCGGCGTGGTGATCAAAGCCCATTCCGTTATCGAGGGCCCGGTGCGCATTGAAGACGGCGCGGAAGTGGGCCCGTTTGCGCGCTTGCGTCAGGGTACGCACCTGGGCGAGGGGGCAAAAGTTGGTAATTTTGTAGAAACAAAACAGGCCCACGTAGGGCCGGGCAGCAAAATTAACCATCTCAGCTATGTGGGGGACGCGGAGCTCGGCGCGGGGGTTAATATCGGTGCCGGTACCATCACCTGTAATTACGACGGGGTCAACAAGCACCGAACCGTTATTGGCGACGGTGCGTTCATCGGCTCCAACACCTCTCTGGTGGCGCCCGTGGTGGTGGGCGACGAAGCGACGGTTGGCGCTGGATCGACCATTACCCGCGATGTGTCCGACCGCAGCCTGGCCGTGGCCCGCGGCAAGCAGCGTTCCGTGGACAACTGGTCGCGCCCCCGGCGCAAGGACCGGGAGTAACAACATGTGCGGGATCGTCGGCGCGGTGGCACAACGCAATGTCACAGGTATTTTGCTCGAGGGGCTTAAGCGCCTGGAATACCGTGGCTACGACTCTGCCGGTATCGCGGTCATTGATCAGCAAGGGTTGCTACAGTGCCTCAAACAGGCGGGCAAGGTAGCGAATCTGGATGCAGAGCTGACGGCTAAACCGGTTCGCGGCGGGTTGGGGATTGCCCATACTCGCTGGGCAACTCACGGCGTTCCCAACGAAGCGAATGCTCACCCACATTGTTCTGGGCCGGTGGCCGTGGTGCACAACGGCATCATTGAAAATCACCAGGAACTAAGAGCCCAGCTGATTGCTGCTGGCTATCGGTTTGTGAGTGACACGGATACCGAGGTGGTGGCCCACCTGGTGGAGCAAAACACCAGAAGCGCCGGATCGCTGCTTGAGGCGGTGCAAAAAACCGTGGCGCAACTGGAGGGCGCCTATGCGCTGGGGGTTATTTCCACCACGGCCCCGGGGACGCTGGTGGCGGCGCGCAGTGGCAGCCCGTTGGTGCTGGGCGTGGGTATAGAAGAGAATTTTATCGCCTCCGACCCGCTAGCGTTGGGCCAGGTGACGGACCGGTTTGTGTATTTGGAAGAGGGTGATATTGCCGAAGTCCACGGGAATGAATTCCATATCGTCGGTGGGGATGGACAGCCGATCGAGCGCCGGCTGGTCACCCTGGCGGAAACCGATGAACAGTCCGACAAGGGCAAATTTCGACACTATATGCTCAAGGAAATCTTTGAGCAGCCCGCGGTTCTTGCTGCCACCCTGCAGGGCCGCATAGACCATCAGCGCGTGCTTCCAGAAACGTTTGGCGAACGGGGGACAGCGCTGTTTCCAAAGGTGCAACATATCCATATCGTCGCGTGCGGCACCAGTTACCACGCCGGCTTGGTGGCCCGTTACTGGCTGGAGGCCTGGGCTGGTATTCCCTGTCAGGTGGAGGTTGCCAGTGAGTACCGGTACCGGCGCGTGGTGGTGCCGGCCAACAGCCTGTTCGTCACCATTTCACAGTCCGGGGAGACCGCCGACACGTTGGCGGCGCTGCGCGAAGCGCAAACGGCTGGTTACCTGGGGACGCTGGCGGTGTGCAACGTACCCAACAGCGCCCTGGTGCGGGAGTCCGAGCTCGCCATTTTAACCCGTGCGGGGCCCGAGATTGGTGTCGCGTCGACGAAAGCATTTACCACCCAGCTGGTGGCATTGCAGTTACTGTGTATTGCCCTGGGCCGCCACCACGGCCTGTCCGCGGAGCGGGAACAACAGCTGGTCGGCGCGCTCCAGCAGCTGCCGACATTGTGTGCCGATGTACTGGCTATGGATGGGGAAATCGAACGGGTTTTTGAGCGTTTCGCGGACAAGCACCATGCGCTGTTTCTGGGCCGCGGGGTGCAGTATCCCATCGCCCTGGAGGGGGCGTTAAAACTGAAGGAAATATCCTACATTCACGCTGAGGCCTACCCGGCTGGCGAATTAAAACACGGCCCCCTGGCCCTGGTGGATGCGGATATGCCAGTGGTTGCGGTCGCACCCAGCAATGAGTTGCTGGAAAAGCTGAAATCCAATTTACACTCGGTGCAGGCGCGGGGCGGCGAGCTGTTCGTGTTTGCCGATATCAACGCCGGGTTCGATACCCTGCCCGGGCTGACCGTGCTCAATATGCCCCATGTCCCGGAGAGCCTGGAAGCGATAATCTACACCCTGCCCCTGCAGTTGTTGTCCTACCACGTAGCGGTGCTCAAAGGTACCGATGTGGATCAGCCGCGCAACCTGGCCAAGTCCGTCACGGTGGAGTGAAGCGGACCGGCCAGCGGCGTTTACCCTTCCCCCTCCGCCACTCGCAATACCTGCAAACCGGCCTGCAATTGCAGGAGATGGTCCGCCAGTGCGGCACCCTTATGTTGAGCGACGCCGATGGCCAGGACGTCGATCACCGCCAGGTGGGCGATGCGCGACGACAACGGGGTGTAGAGTTGAATATCTTCTTTCACGTCGATGGTGATTGGTATCGACGCACCCCGGGCCACCGGTGTAGCACTGGGGGCCAGGGCAATCACCTGTGCACCGCGGGCCTTGACCAGCTCCATGGAATCCAGCAACGCCCGGGTGCGTCCCGATTGGGAGATGGCCACCACCACGTCGCCGGGTTCCAGGGAGGTGGCCGACATATTCTGTAAATGCGGATCCGAATAGGCCGCGGTGACCAGTTGCAGGCGAAAGAATTTGTGCTGGGCGTCAAACGCTACGGCCGCCGAGGCGCCAAAGCCGTAAAATTCCACCCGCTTGGCAGCGCACAGGGCTTTCACGGCCAGATCCAGCAGCGCCAGATCCAGGTGATCGCGGACCTTTAACAGGGTGTCCACCGTGGAATCAAACACCTTAAAGGTATATTCGGCGACGGAATCCGTATCGGTAACCGCAATCTGCCCAAAACTGGGACTCGCCGCCAGCTGCTGCGCAAGGGCCAGCTTGAAATCCTGAAAGCCGTCGCAGCCCACCGCGCGGCAAAAACGTATAACGGTCGGTTCGCTGACGTCCGCCAGCGCGGCCAGATCGACGATGCGCATGCGGATCGTCGCG
>JBFJMM010000040.1:0-13158 GCA_041633885.1 Porticoccaceae bacterium | reverse complement strand
CGACTGGACGCGGTGACTCAGTTAAAACGCTGTACTTCGCCTACAATCTGTTCCGGGGTGAACGGCTTGGTGATGTAGCCAAGACCACCCTGGCGCTCGGCCCACATGCGGTCCGCGCGGTGGTTCTTGGTGCTGACAAAAACCACCGGAATCTGGCTGGTGGCTGCATTTTTCTTCAGCTCCCGACAGGCGCTGTAGCCGTCGAGGCCTTCCATGATAATATCCATGAAAATTAAATCTGGTTTCTCGCTGATGGCGGTGTCGATGGCATCCTGACCTGAGGTCGCGGTAACAATCCTCGCATCGACCCCGTTCACGGCGTTTTTCAGGTGTAGCAGATCTGCCGGTGAGTCATCAACAAGTAGTATTTTGTGTATGGCCATTTTTGTGTCCCCTTAACAGCTCGTTTCCAGTTGCCTGTGTACCGCTCTCATGGTGTGTACTTTAGCGACCGGCCCCGAGTTGGTATATGGGAAAAAATCCCATTCTTAACCTGTTGATTTATAATATAAAAAAATATTTTTTTACCGTGTTTAACCGGGCTGTTTCGTTAACTCGCGGTGGTTGGAGACGGTGATTCAATCCCGCGGGATGGCAGGATGGCGATGGCGCACGCCGCCTGGTCGGGGCGCAACCCTCGCCGGAAGCGAGCGGGCGCGCCTATTTTGTTTTATCATGCTACCAGTCAGTAACAGGCCGGCGCGGCAGGTTAACCGCCGCTGTGGACCCCGCATCTGCAAAGTGAACAGTAATATTTTGTCGTTGGTGGCGGGCAAGCAGCGCGCCGTGCACGGATAGGTTGGAGGTGTATAGCATTGCAGTTGCAGCAGGATAATAGCGCAAATGGGGGCGATGATTGTCGCATAGCCTCGGATATAGTCGCAGGAATGAAACACCTGCCGGGAGCACTGCTGCCGGTGCTGCATCGCGTACAGGAGGTTTTCGGTTATATCCCGCAGGCCACGGTGCCGACCATCGCGGACGGGTTGAATCTATCGCGCGCCGAAGTGCATGGTGTAATCAGTTTTTACCACCACTTTCGCACTGTGCCCAGCGGTCGCCATGTCATACAACTGTGTCGGGCGGAGGCGTGCCAGGCAGTAGGTGCGCGGCAGTTGGAAAAACACGTTACCGCCGCGTTACAAATTGCCGTTGGCGACACCACCGAGAATGGCGAGGTGACATTACTACCGGTGTATTGTCTTGGCAATTGCGCCTGCGGTCCATCCCTGCAGCTTGATGAGGAGGTGTACGGACGAGTGACCCCAGACCGGTTTGATGCGCTGTTAAATGATCTGGGAGTTGGACAATGACCCGCGTGTACGTACCGCGGGACACCACTGCCTGCGCGCTGGGTGCCGACGCGGTGGCCGCTGCGGTGCTCGCCGAGGCGGCCCGACGTGGCATTGACATCGACGTGGTGCGCAACGGCTCCCGGGGTTTGTTTTGGCTGGAACCGATGGTCGAAGTGGAAACTGCCGGTGGACGTGTCGCCTATGGTCCGGTTAGCAGTGGTGACGTCCCCGGTTTGTTTGCAGCAGATTTTACCCATGGCGGTGAACATGTATTGGCATTGGGTAAAACGAACGATATTGCCTACCTGAAAAATCAGCAGCGAATTAATTTCGCCCGGGCAGGAATCGGTGACCCGTTATCTTTGACTGACTACCAGCAACAAGGCGGTTATCGCGGCCTGCTGCGGGCCCTGGAAATGTCCGGGCAGGAAATTGTCGAAGAAATTAAGGCGTCCGGACTGCGTGGCAGGGGGGGTGCCGCTTTCCCCACCGGGATCAAATGGCAAACGGTGCTGGACACGCCGGGTGACCAAAAATACATCGTGTGCAACGCGGATGAGGGCGATTCCGGTACCTTTGCCGATCGTTTGTTGATGGAAGCGGATCCCTATCAATTGATCGAGGGCATGACCATCGCCGGTCTCGCGGTTGGCGCCACGCAGGGCTATATCTATTTGCGCTCGGAATACCCGAAAGCCCTGACTATACTTAATCAGGCGATCGCCACGGCCTATGCAGATGGCTATCTCGGCGCGGATATATTAGGCAGCGGACAGCACTTTGACCTGGAAGTCCGTGTCGGTGCCGGTGCGTACATCTGTGGCGAAGAAACTGCTCTGCTGGATAGCCTGGAGGGCAAGCGGGGCATGGTGCGGGCCAAGCCGCCATTGCCTGCTGTCAAAGGACTGTTTGGCAAGCCGACGGTGATTAATAACGTGCTCACCCTGGCGACCGTTGCAGTGATTCTGGAAAAGGGCGCTGAGTTCTACCAGAATCTGGGTTGCGGGCGCTCGCGGGGCACGGTGCCGGTGCAGTTAGCTGGCAACGTTAAACGCGGCGGTCTGATCGAGTTGGCATTTGGCACGACACTACGGCAACTGGTTGAAGAATATGGCGGCGGCTGTGCCAGTGGTCGACCGATTCGGGCGATTCAGGTGGGTGGCCCCCTGGGGGCGTATTTGCCCCAATCCCAGTGGGATTTACCGTTGGATTACGAGGCGTTTGCCGCCGCCGGGGCAATGCTCGGGCACGGCGGGGTAGTGGTGTTCGACGACACCGTGGATATGTCTGAACAGGCGCGCTTTGCCATGGAATTCTGTGCGGTGGAGTCGTGCGGTAAATGCACACCCTGCCGGATTGGTGCCGTGCGCGGTGTGGAAGTGATCGATAACATACGTGCCGATCGGCAGCGGGATGAAAATCTTATTTTGTTGCACGAGCTGTGCGCTACCATGGAGCTGGGGTCCCTGTGTGCAATGGGTGGTATGACGCCATTTCCCGTGCGTAGCGCGGTACAATTTTTTCCTGAAGATTTTAATTCCGCCAGCGGTTGATAGCGGCGCAAAACCGCCAGCGAGGAGTAGAGCGATGTTACAGTATTATCAGCCAGACAAAGACTATGGTACGCCGCCGCCAGCTGCGGAATCTGCGGCGTCAGCTTTAGTCGAGTTGTTTATCGATGGCGTTGCCGTGTCGGTTGCGGCTGGCACATCGGTTCTGCGCGCCGCCGCGGAGGCGGGCATCAAGGTGCCGAAATTATGCGCAACGGATTCCCTGGCCGCGTTTGGCTCCTGCCGCATGTGCCTGGTGGAAATTGCCGGGCGCAAAGGTTATCCGGCATCGTGCACCACGGAAGTGTCTCCCGGCATGGTGGTGAGCACCCAGACCGACGCGGTGGCGAAACTGCGGCGCAATGTGATGGAGCTGTATATTTCCGATCACCCGCTGGATTGCCTGACTTGCGCCACCAATGGCAACTGCGAACTGCAGGACACCGCCGGTGAAGTGGGTTTGCGTGCCGTGCGTTACGGTTACGCGGGTAAGAACCATCTGGCTGCGGAGAAAGACACCTCAAATCCGTATTTCACATTTGATCCGTCCAAGTGCATTCTTTGTTCGCGGTGCGTGCGCGCCTGCGACGAGGTGCAGGGCACTTTTGCACTGACTATCGACGGACGTGGCTTTGATTCAAAAATAAGTCCCGGTCAAAACCAGACCTTTATGGAATCCGACTGCGTGTCCTGCGGGGCCTGTGTCGATGCCTGTCCGACCGCGACATTGACTGAAAATACCATCATTCACCTCGGCCAGCCCGAACACAGTGTGTTGACTACCTGCGCCTACTGCGGCGTGGGCTGCGCATTCAAAGCCGAAATGCGCGGCAATACGGTGGTCAATATGACGCCGTGGAAAGACGGCAAGGCCAACGAAGGGCACGCCTGCGTGAAGGGGCGCTTTGCCTTTGGCTATGCCACCCATCAGGATCGCATTACCACGCCGATGATTCGCGACAGTATCGACCAGCCCTGGCGGGAAGTATCCTGGGACGAGGCCTTTGCCTTCGCCGCGCAACGGTTGCGCGCGGTGCAGGAAAAATACGGGCGCGACAGCATCGGTGGCATTACTTCCTCCCGCTGCACCAACGAAGAAACCTACCTGGTACAAAAAATGGTGCGGGCCGGGTTTGGCAATAACAATGTGGATACCTGCGCGCGGGTGTGTCATTCACCCACCGGCTACGGACTGAAAACCACATTGGGTGAGTCGGCGGGAACCCAGTCGTTCAAGTCGGTGGCCAAAGCGGATGTGGTGATGGTGATGGGCGCCAACCCGACGGATGCCCATCCGGTGTTTGCCTCCCGGTTGAAGCGCCGGTTGATGGAGGGTGCCAAGCTGATCGTAGTTGATCCGCGCAGAATAGATCTGGTCAAAAGCCCTCATATTGAAGCCGCCTACCACCTTCCGGTGCGCCCCGGCACCAATGTGGCGTTTCTCAATGCCATGGCCCACGTTATTGTGACCGAGGGTCTGGAAGATAGTCACTTCGTTGCTGAGCGATGTGAAACAGCTGCCTATCAACAGTGGCGCGCGTTCGTGAGCGATAGCAAACTTTCCCCGGAGAATACTGCCGCGATCACCGGTATTGCGGCGACGGATTTACGCGGTGCGGCGCGCCTGTTTGCCACTGGCGGCAACGGGGCCATTTATTACGGGTTGGGGGTCACGGAACACAGCCAGGGATCGACCGCCGTAATGGGCATAGCGAACCTCGCGATGGCAACCGGCAATATCGGTCGCGAAGGGGTTGGAGTGAACCCATTGCGCGGCCAGAACAACGTGCAGGGCTCCTGCGACATGGGATCGTTTCCCCATGAACTGCCCGGCTATCGGCATATTTCTGATCAACACACCCGTGCGCTATTCGAGGGCGACTGGGGGGTGCAGCTGGACAGTGAGCCGGGATTGCGCATTCCCAATATGTTCGATGCGGCCATCGACGGACATTTCAAGGGGCTGTACTGTCAGGGGGAAGATATTGCCCAGTCCGATCCCAACACCACCCACGTCGAGGCGGCGTTGTCCTCGTTAGAGTGTTTGATCGTGCAGGATTTGTTTTTGAACGAGACCGCCAAGTTTGCCCATGTGTTTTTGCCGGGGGCTTCCTTCCTGGAAAAAGACGGTACCTTTACCAATGCGGAGCGCCGTATATCTCGGGTGCGCAGGGCGATGCCGCCCCGGGCTGGCCTCGCCGACTGGGAGGTAACCACGGGGCTATCCGAGGCGCTCGGCTATCCGATGCGGTACCGACATCCGGGGGAAATTATGGACGAGATCGCCCGTCTCACGCCGACCTTTGCCGGTGTCAGCTATGCCAGACTGGATGAGCTGGGTTCGATTCAATGGCCCTGCAACGACGCGTCGCCCGACGGCACGCCGACTATGCACGAGCAGACATTTGTGCGCGGCAAAGGCTATTTTGCGATTACCCAATTTGTCCCCACCGCAGAGCGCGCCACTCGCAAGCACCCCTTGCTGTTGACGACCGGACGCATTCTGTCGCAATACAATGTGGGCGCGCAGACCCGGCGCACATCCAACAGTACCTGGCACGACGAAGACATGCTGGAGATTCATCCCCACGACGCGGAGGAACGTGGCGTTACCGATGGCGACTGGGTCGGGATTCAAAGCCGGGTTGGGGACACGGTGCTGCGTGCGCGGGTGTCCGAGCGCATGCAGCCCGGCGTGGTGTACACCACCTTCCATCACCCCGCATCCGGGGCCAATGTGGTGACCACGGATAATTCTGATTGGGCCACCAACTGTCCTGAATACAAGGTGACGGCAGTAGAGGTTTGCAAAGTCACCGCGCCGTCCGCGTGGCAGACTCGGCAAAAGGCATTTCATAGCCAGCAGTTGCGCCTGTTGGATCAGGGACGCAGCCCTGCAGATGGCGTAATCGATTCCATGTCCTGACTCGATAATGGACAGAGGTGGCGAGCGCAGCATGCAGACGGTCACCGTTGCCAGCTGGCGCGGCAATGACACCGGGGGCATAGCGGAGGTTGTCACCGATCAGGTGGCGCGAGAGGTCGCTGTAGCCCTGGTGTACAACGGCATTTCCCATGTGGTGATGATGGCCACGCCGGATGACCTGGAAGATTTCGCCCTGGGATTTAGCCTCAGCGAAAATATTATTGCGACACCTGCTGAGATGTACACACTCGACCTTGTGACCAGTGATCTTGGCATCGAGGTGGTCATGACTGTCAGTGCGCAGCGCTTTGCTGCCCTGAAGCAGAGGCGCCGTAATCTCACCGGGCGTACCGGTTGTGGTTTATGCGGCGCCGAATCCCTGCGTGAAGCGATACGACCGCTGCCCCAGGTTGGCGAAAACGTTAAAATAAGCGCCGCGGCGGTGCAATGTGCCGTGGCACAGCTCGACGACTGCCAGCCGCTACAGTCAATAACAGGAGCAGTACATGGAGCCGCCTGGTGCGATGTGAACGGTACCATTGTGTTATTGCGAGAAGATGTCGGGCGCCACAATGCGCTGGATAAATTACTCGGTGCACTGTCTAAAACAAACGCTACCGCGGCGGCCGCGGACAGGGGGTTTGTATTGATTTCCAGCCGCGCCAGCTACGAAATGGTGGCAAAGATTGCGGCGCGGGGTATCGAAGTATTAGCGGCAGTGTCGGCACCGACGACGCTGGCAATCGATTTGGCGCAGTCGGCAGGTGTCAGTCTGATTGGTTTTGCGCGCCCTGGTCGCCACATGGTCTACTGCCATCCGCAACGCATTATCACCGCACCGTAACGGTGATCTTGAAAGTCAACGCAACGAGCAAGAATTGGGGTGTTCCCATGTCAGACCCACAATCGTGTCACCCGCTGCACGGCAGGAATTCCCTGGCGCCGCTGGTCAAGATGGTGAACGAGATCGACGGTAACATGGCCGGCAGTGACGACGCGCGCGCCACTGCGGTGGCGGACCACATTCGAAAATTCTGGTCACCTTCCATGCGGCGACAAATAGTTGATTACCTCACAACGAACGGTGCGGGTCTGAACCCCGGTGCAAAACGGGCGCTGGCATTGTTAGAGGAGTCATCGGGGTCCAAATAGCCGCGTGCCGAGTTCCACCTGAATAACGGACAAGTGCGCTCGAGGTCTCCCGAATTAGCATCCGCATAACAGGGTTTACAACTGCCGTGGTTCCCGATCGACTTCCCCAGCTCTCCGCTGCCTCCTGAGGCGTCTGCGGCCCTTTCTTTTGCGGCACCCGTCCAGGCCCGTGGTTCTGTGACGCGGCGCATAAATATCCTCCCGCCCTCCGAAAAAACATGAGCCAGGTATCGTAAAAACCGGGCTTATTACCGGTGCCTGATGGCGTGCTGCGGTAAGCTGGTGAAGAAAAAATTTTCGAAACGAGCACGTAGTGTTGCGCCGGGGTATTTCCGCAGAGTTGACGCAGGATGGTTCTGGAATGTTCGCTGAAATGCCGGAAAACACCCGCAAAGAAACGTGTTCTACCTGGTGAGGGTGCGCGGGACATGCAAGACAACGGCATCGGAGTTGCTTACCAAGCTGTATGCGCGGCGCTGCTGTTGTGGTCAGGGCTGGTGGCTTGCCCGGCAACGGCCACCGAGCTGTCCCAGCAGAGTAAACTAACGGAACAAAGCCCGTCGCCTGTGGTTGCACACCGAGAGCAGTTAAAGTCCTTTGGCAGTCCGGTGATGGCCGGGCCGTTTACGACGGCGCCAGCGGCTGATTTTGAGATACTGGGGGAAAAGGTCGCACCCGGCGTGGTCCGGCAATTACACTGGATAGCCAGTCAGAACTACGCGGGTATGGGTTTACGTGCACCGCTGCTGGTCGCCAACGGTCGCTACCCGGGCAAAGTACTGTGTCTAACCGGCGCGGTACATGGGGATGAAATTAACGGCGTCGAAATCGTGCGGCGCATATTCAACGACGTCCCGGTGGAACAATTGCGAGGGACTTTGCTGGGGGTGCCAATCGTCAATACCCATGGTTTCGAGCGCTCCTATCGTTACCTCGAGGATCGGCGGGATTTGAATCGAAATTTCCCGGGCCAACCTGATGGCAGTTCCACAGCGCGTATTGCGCACTCATTGTTTTCGCAAGTAATTACGCAGTGCGACCTGTTAGTCGATATTCACACCGGAACCGCGGGGCATACACGGCTGCCGCAAATACGCGCTGATCTGCGCAGGGAAAACGTAGCACCGTTAGTGGGAGGGTTTGGCGATATGGCGGTAGTTGTGTCGAGACCGCCGCCCAGCAGTTTGCGCGGTGCCGCAGCCGACGCGGGCATTGCGGCGGTAACCCTTGAGGTTGGGGAACCCGGTCGAATGCAGGCCGCCTTTATCGAAGAAGGGGTGAGGGCGCTCAGTGGTTTTATGAGTTTTCTAAATATGACACCCCCGTCCGCACAACGGCGCGTCGCACAGCCTGGGGGGGATTTGTACAGGGGTCTGATCAAAGTGCGCGTCCCCAGCAGTGGGGTGCTGATGACCCATGTTGAGATTGGTGACAGTGTGGCGAGTGGCGACATTCTGGGGACCATTGTTGATCCACTGCGCAGTGTGGGGACGGAGATACGCTCTCCCGATCGCGGCCGCGTGCTGGGGATGGCGCATAGCCAGATGGTGGTGCCGGGGGTGACAATTTTTCGGCTTGGCACTGAAGAGGCGAAGGTCAACGGCCGTAACGGATCTGCCCCGGCGTTCGCGGATGGCGGTGTCGATAGTGTTGCCAACAGCGTGGCGGTTGTCGCCACCGCCGCCCAGCCCGGCGCCGCGACACGGTAACCGTGTAAACAACAAGATTGTATCTGCAGCCTGCCGCGCAAATTTCGGGGCTGCCCCTGACAGGACTTCACCCTAAACCACAACCCATAATCTGCCGTGTTTCTCGCGGTGTAGCTGGTGTTGGAGCTTGCGCGTTTCGCCGAAATATGCCTGTAAAGCTGCATTGGCACGCTGCAACCTGGCGTCCCCCGTTTTCAAACAGTGACTTGTGCGGCCCGCTCATTTACTATGTGCGCCAGTACTGCGTGTTACTGTCAACAATGTTCCGCGATGCAGTTGCGTGGCCATGCAATGGCACGACACAACGCGCGTTTCGAGCATTTGAACCCGTGGCTGCATCTCAGAAGTCGCAGGTGTTCTCAGGAAACGGTTACGGTAATTTTTTGCGCACTTCCGTACCGGATGGTTTAAAAAAGCAGGCGCCGTCAAAATTGGTTATAACGATTTCAAAACATTTTTCTAGCGCGGTAGCGCGCAACATATTCGTGGCACTGGTGGCGGTTCTGGTGAGTTGCGTAAGCCGGGGATCGAGCGCTGATATTGTCCCGGGGACGGAGAATTCGTCGACCGGTGGCGCAACTGTCGTTTCTGAAAAAACGCCTGATCCTCGTGCGCCCCTGACGGTGCTGGGGTCGACGATTGATCCCGGTACGAGTGCGCAACTTTTTTGGTCAGCTAGTCAGAATTATTCGGGTATGGAAATCGCGACACCGGTACTGGTTGCACATGGCGCAAAAAGTGGCGATGTTTTGTGCCTGACCGCCGCCATTCACGGCGACGAAATCAATGGCGTCGAGATTGTCCGCCGGGTATTTCACAAAATTGATCCCAAAAAGTTGCGCGGCTCCCTGATTGGTGTGCCGATCGTTAATTTGCACGGTTTTGAAAGAAGTTACCGGTATTTAACTGACCGCCGGGACTTGAACCGGTATTTCCCCGGCCACCCAACGGGTAGTTCCGCGTCGCGCATTGCCCACTCGTTCTTCACCCAGGTCATTAAACACTGTGATGCGCTGGTGGATTTACATACCGGTTCGTTTCGCCGCACCAATCTACCGCAGCTGCGCGCGGACCTCGGCAACGCCGATGTTGCAAAATTGACCGGTGGTTTCGGTGCCACCGCCGTATTGCACGACGTCGGCGGAGAGGGCACGCTGCGCCGCGCCGCTACCGAGGCCGGTATCCCGGCAGTAACTATCGAGGCGGGGGAACCCATGCGCCTGCAATCCAGGGATGTAGCGCACGGCGTCAAAGCCATAGAAAGTCTGATGGCCTCCCTGGGTATGGTTAAAAAGAAATGGCGCTGGCGCGAGCCGCAACCGGTGTACTACGAGTCAATCTGGGTACGCGCTGGCCACGGCGGCATTCTTTTGGCGGCAATAAAATTGGGTGAAGAAGTAGAGGCAGGCCAGTTGTTGGGCACGGTCACCGATCCCATCACGAACGGCAGAATTCGTCTTGTTGCGCCCATTGGCGGACGGGTGTTGGGTATGGCCCTGAATCAGATGGTGATGCCGGGGTTCGCCGTTTTTAGAATTGGCATTCCCCGTGCTGAAGAGGATCTGGTTCAGGAAGCGGAGTCGCCCGTGGAAAAAATAGGTAACACGGATCACTCGCCCGGTCCAGAAGCGGATCGCAATGAGGATGAGGACGTCCCCGCCGGGATGGAGGCTTCCGAAGGCGATCACGCCGACGAATAGGATTTATCCAGTGCGGGTGTCTAGTGCCTTTGGAATCGGAAGAAAAGTTGGTTTCCGAAAATATTTTGATTTGGCTGGTTGCGCACACTAACGTACTATTACCCCGGAACAGTGGGTGTACAACAAGATTGTGACTATAAAATAAATTAAAGGAAAAAACTTTGAATAAATCAGATCAGGCGATCGGCGTAGTCGATCGCATTGCTGTGGCCGCCCTGGAAGCGGCGAAATCCTGGCCCTGGGTCCTTGAGCCCCTGACCAGGGCGAGCGGGCAGGCCTACATTCTTCAGCATATTTTACGCAACCGGTTTTTCAGTGCCGTCATGCGCCCGGCCTGGATGAGCCGCTGCCCGGATCTGAAAATCGTACGCAAGACCATTGGCCAGATGAACGAAGAACTGGTCTACGATCCGGCGATCAAGGTGGCCCATACAACTATCCTGTGGCAGATGGGTCGCAACGTCGGCCTGACTGATGAGCAAATGGACAACGTGCAACCGGAGTTGGGGACTGCCGCGTCATTCGCCATTATGGAAAACCTTGCCAGAAATTGGCACTGGACAGTGGGCTGGCTTGGTTCATCCATTGACGAGTTCGTGCTGGTGCAGCTGGACGAACACAACTTCCGGCCGGAAAAATGGAAACGGGCATTTGGCCTCAATGACGAGCAGGTATTCTTTTTTGACTACCACCTGACCGCTGACATGGAACATGCGGGGAAGAAAGTCTGGCGGCCCATGCAGGACCATCTGACCCCCGCGATTGAAGCCGAAATACAACGTTCGCTGCCCCTGCTGCTGGAATCTCATCGGCTTTTTTATGAAGGCGTTGCGGCACAGGCCCGGCGAATCGAAACGGCGCGTTGAGCGCGCATCCGTTTAACTTTATGCGGGCCGATTAGCAATAAAGATCGCTGCTAACGGCGGCAATAAAATTTAACACCGCGCGGTTAAAGTCGTCCGGGTTTTCCAGCGCGATATAATGCCCGCAATCCGGCAGAATCAGGCCGTGGCAATTGGGGTAATCACTTTTCATGGCCGCAATGTTTTTTCCTGGAGCGGGGTCCTGCTCCCCCATCAACATCATCATGGGTATTTGATGGGTGTTAAGGGCATCGACAATGCGCTGCTTGTCTGCCGGACGCATTAACGGAAAATTGAGAAAGGTAATTGGCGACGTTTCGTGGTACATCTGTTTAAACAGGGCCATGATATGAGGACTGTTAAGCACTTTTTCACCCCAGAACGTTCTGGTCTGTTTGCGTGCCTCGAATACTGCGTCCATGCCTTCCTTGCGCGCAACGTCGTGCAGTTTTATAAACCCTGCTTTTAGTTCCTCACTGAGGCCATCAAACAGACTGTGACCGTCGGGTGTTGCCAGCAACTCGCAGCTCACTGGAATAATGGCTTTGACCATTTCCGGGTGCCGGGCGTAGAAGGTGCCGATAGTGCTGACCCCCCAATAGGCCTGACCCAATAGATAGCAGGATTCCACGCCTAAATATGTGAGTAACTGGTAGAGGTCTTCGGCGGTATTTTCGTAGGTGTAATAGGCGGGGGCTGCGTCCTGTGTCAGTGCTTTGGAGGAACGGCCGTGGCCCCGCAGATCAAAGCGGATGGTGCGAAAGTGTTTTGCAAATACTGGAAAATTGAAGTCGTAGCTGTGCAGGTTGGCAATGACGTTATGTACCAGCACCAGTGGCTCGCCGGTGCCCGCCTCCTCGTAACAGATCTCGATACCGTTCACTTTGGCAATAGGCATAAGCTGTTCCTGAAAAAATAGTTTTGTAGTGAATTTAAGAGCTGATCACATATCACCGACACTAAATGCGACCCCGGCGATACCGGTCAGCCACTGGGATGTCGGTGCGTAAAATAATGTTTCCGCGGTGGTACCGGGCAGGGCACCGGCGGCCGTCGCCCAGTTGCGGATTTCCTGACCACCGTTGCCGGCCCGCTCGTTAATTTGTTCAAAACTGTGATGCGCCAGGTCGCTGTATTTCCCGGTCGCGAGCAGCGACAGAATCTCCCGATCGAAATCCTCGTCAATCCGCCCGAGATTATTTGCACCCCAGCGGGCCATTTCCCCCTGAATGGTGGCCTGCAGTTGCTCCGAATCACCATGGCGTCCCCGCGACATATAGTGCAACCACGCACTATCCCTTGCGCTGTTACCGAGAGAACGCCAATCCACCAATGGTACTTCGTGGGATAGTCCGCCCGTGGCGATCAGCGCGACCCGCAGTTTATCGTCTAGCTGGTCGATGCATTCCCGCAGCGCGCCGCCCAGCTGTAGACAGCGCGCCACGGTGGGCAGGGGCGGCGCTACACAGTTCTGGAACAAAGGAACCACCGGAATATCCGCATCGGCCATCAGCAGATGGATGGGGGTCATAAAGGCGTGGTCCAGGGGCATGTTCCGGCCGTAGGCCACGTCGAAATTTCTCTCCAGTAAACCTTCCAGTATGTTCTGTGCCGGGGTGCTGGCGATGGCGAGCTCGTAGGGCGGAATCCCCGCCTCGCCCCAGCCTTTACTGGTGTTCCCCAGGCCGAGACAAAACGCGGGCATATTGTCGATAAAGAAACTCTGGTAATGGTCGCTGCCAATCAGCAACACGAAATCGGGCCGGGAAGCGTACAGACGACGGGAAACTTCCCGGTAGCCCGCCGCCACTTGGTCACGGGTTTCCTGGGGTGCCTTCTCCCAGGCGCGCAGCATAAAGGCGGCGTGGCTGACCGCAAAGGCGGAAACGATGGTGGCCATGGCGTGGCAGTTACGCGACGTCGAAGAAAAATTTCAGGGCGACACGATTAAAGTGATCCGGTT
>JBFJMM010000039.1:0-13210 GCA_041633885.1 Porticoccaceae bacterium | reverse complement strand
TATTTTTTCCTCGGCGAACCCCTCGGCCAATATCATCTGGTGGGCGGCGCCATGGTGG
Organism: Porticoccaceae bacterium; assembly: GCA_041633885.1. GTDB lineage: Bacteria > Pseudomonadota > Gammaproteobacteria > Pseudomonadales > Porticoccaceae > JBFJKD01. Next base: position 13,152 of record JBFJMM010000039.1, on the reverse strand, counting down.
TTGGCGCCAGTTTTTATGTGGGACTGTCCGCGATTCGCCGAGGCCAGCCCTAGCTGCCCCCGGCGCACCATGCACATACCTCAGGCGTTAACGTCTACCACCACACGCCCTTTGATTTTTCCGGCCAGAATTGCGCTGGCAATTTCGGGGACTTTGGACAGCGGTTCGACCCGGTAAATTTTTTTCAGTAACTTCAGATCAATAAGATCGGCGAGCGCATCCCATGCCCGCTGCCGACGGGCCAGCGGCGCCATCACTGAATCGATGCCGCGCAGGGTCACGCTGCGCAAAATAAAGGGCATTACCGTGGCTGGTAAATTGGGGCTACCGGCCAGTCCGCAGGCAGTGACAATGCCGTCGTATTTGGTTTGTGCCAGCACCGAGGCGAGGGTGGTGTCGCCGACCGCATCGACTGCCGCGGCCCAGGTTTCCTTTTCCAGAGGCCCCGGCGCGCGCGCCAGCTGATCGCGGGAAATAATGTTGGTGGCGCCCAGCGCTTCCAGTAACGGACGGGCATCCTCCACACGGCCAGTGCTGGCGGTCACCTGATAGCCCAGTTTGGACAGCAGCATAATCGCCACGGTGCCCACACCACCGGCGGCGCCGGTGACAATCACGGGGCCAGCGTCCGGTTTGACACCGTGGTCCTGAATGGCCAGCACACACAGCATGGACGTATAGCCAGCGGTGCCGATGGCCATCGCCTGTTCGAGGCTGAAGGCCTCGGGCACGCGCACCAGAAATTCCGATTTTACCCGCTGTTTCTGAGCGTAACCGCCCCAGTGCCTTTCGGAGAGACCGTAGCCGTTAACCAGCACCCGGTCGCCGGGTTTGAATTCCCCGTTGCGGGATTCGACCACGGTACCCGCCAGATCGATACCGCCCACCATGGGAAATTTCTGACAGATCGGCAGTGTGCCGGTCATGGCCAAACCATCCTTGTAGTTGACGGTGGAGTAGGCGACATCCACCAGCACGTCTTCGTCGGGCAGGTCGCTCAGGCTCAATTGTTGCAATTGGGCGCTGATTTTGCCGTCGACTTTGTTGGCGACCAGTGCATTGAATGTATTTGACATAATGGTAGGCCTTGGTTGAAAAGTGAGAGTTAATCGACAACGATTTGCGCGTAGCGCCCCTGGTAAAAGCCAAGGGGTGCGCGATCTTTTTTATCGAACGCAACAACGCGGCCGACGATAATTACATGGTCGCCCCCTTCGTAACGCATTTCGGTTTTGCATTCAAAGCGCGCCATGTAGTCGTCCAGCAACGGCACGTTGCCGCTGCTTTTGCTGTAATTGAGTTCGCCGAATTTATCGATTTCCTTGGTGGCGAACAGGGTCGATACGTTTTCCTGCCCGCTATGCAGCACGTGAATGGCAAACTCCGTGGCTTCGTTAAAGGCCTCAAAGCTGTTGGCGTTGCGGGCCACGCTCCACAATATCAGCGGTGGATCGAGGGATACCGAGGAAAAACTATTCGCCGTCATCCCCACGGGTTCGCCGTCCGCGTCGCAGGCGGTGACAACGGTTACACCGGTTGGAAAGCCGCCCAGGGCGGTACGAAATTCACGCGGATCAATTGCGGCCATAATGTGGTCAGACTCCCTCAAATGGTGGTATGGCAAGCGCCAGATAATACAGAGTTGGCTTTCATAAAGCGAACCGCCGACGCACGGAAACCGGTAAATCAGGGGTTGGCCAGCACTGCGGGACGTTGCGCGACGCGCTGGTACCACGCTTGCAGATGTGGGCAATTATCTGGAATGGCGGTTTTGATCCAACCGGCAAAATCGCAGGTCACCAGCGTCGTAATATCCGCCACGGAGTAAAAATCGCCGGCCACATACTCGTTGTCAGCCAGGCGCTGGTCGAAATCCACGAAAAAATTTTGCAGGCGCGCCTTGCCGCGCTCCGCCAGTTCCGGAATTTGCGGGTAGCCGTGGGGTCCCACCACAGCACGCTCCGCGAAGCCTGGAGTAGAATTGCGAAAGGCGTCGGCGACAGCCATTAAGCCGTTCATGGCGGCGAGATGATCCCACATTTCCACGCTGGCTTTTTGGACCGGGTTTGAGCCCAGCAGCGGCGGGTTGGGGTGAGTTTCCTCAAAATAGCGTTGTATGCCGCGAATCTGGCTGATACAGGTGCCGTCGTCCAGCTCCAGCATGGGCACATCGCAGGCGGGATTTTTGGCGCGGTATTCCGGTGTCAATTGTTGTCGTTGCATCAGGTCCACGGCGACCCGTGGAATATCAATCCCTTTCTCGGCGAGGAAAATATTGATGCGTCGGGGGTTAGGTGCTTTTGGAAAGTCATAGAGTTGCATAGCGGGACTCCACGGGCTGGATCATTATTGAATCTGTCGCGATCAGGGGCCACAAACCACAGGGCGCCAGGTTGTTGACTGAGGATTCCACAATATAGCACAGTGGTTAAACCAGGCTCCATGGGGCGGTTAAATACCGCTGTCAAATACTCTACTATGGCGGTTCTGCAGGAACGGAATACCACTATGTCGGAAGGGCGCACCGAGAATCCGTTGGCGGGCCTCTCAGGTGATTTTGCTAACCGCTTGCAACAGCGCTATAGCCGCCAGTTACTGTTGCCCGGTTTCGGTTATGACGGCCAGGAGAAATTGCGGGCAGCGAGGGCGCTGGTGGTCGGCGCGGGTGGCCTGGGGTGCGCCGCCTCTCAATATCTGGTCGCCGCTGGAATCGGGCGCCTGGTGCTGGTGGATTTCGATACCGTAGAGCTGAGTAACCTGCAGCGTCAGGTATTGTTTAGCGAGGCGGATATTGGCCACTCCAAGGCCCGCTCGGCGGTTGCCCGGCTGCGGGAATTAAACCCCCATACTGATCTGCATGGGATCGATCAGCGCCTGGATGACGAAGCCTTGCGGGAACAAATTGCCGCCGCCGCGGTGGTGCTCGATTGCAGTGACAATCTGGCTACACGGGAACAACTAAACCGGCTGTGCTGGCAGACAAAAATTCCGTTGGTGTCGGGCGCCGCCATACGCATGGAGGGCCAGTTGTCGGTATTTCCCATGACGGATGCCGATCCCTGTTACCAATGTTTCAGCCATCGTTTCGGTGAACAGGAGCTAAGTTGTATGGAGGCGGGCGTGCTTGCTCCCGTGGTGGGCATCATCGGCAATATGCAGGCCCTGGAGGCGATCAAGGTGATTGCTGGCGTGGGCAAACCGGTGGCTGGCAACGTGCTGTTGTTCGACGGGGCGCATGGGGAGTGGCACAACTTTGCACTGCACAAGTGGGTGGATTGTCCGGTGTGCGGTGACTCGGCACGGGGCGCTTCGAGCGGTGGTGCAATATGAGTGAGCTGTTGCCCATTGAGCGGGCGCGGGCACGCATGTTGTCGGCGGTGCAAGCCGTTGCGGGCAGTGAAGTGGTTGCGCTACGGGATTTGCCGGGGCGTATTCTGGCGGCGGATGTGGTGTCGCCCGGTGCGGTGCCGCCCACCGATAATTCCGCGATGGATGGCTACGCGTTACGCTGCGCTGATCTGGCGGCGACAGAGGCGTTTCGGGTGGTGGGCCAGACGCTTGCGGGGCAGCCATTTACGGGGGGGGTCGGGCCTGGCGAATGTGTGTTGATCGCGACCGGCGCCACTATTCCTGTTGGTGTCGATACGGTGGTTGTCAAAGAGCAGGCGGCAGTGAGTGGCGCCCCAGGCGACGGGATTAAATTGCAGACGGTGCGATTTAATGAACGGGTATATGGGCAACAGCAAACCGGAGAAAATATTCGCCGTGCCGGGGAGGACATTGCGCTGGGCCAGACGCTGCTCGCGGCGGGGCACCGCTGCGGCCCGATCGATCCGGGGCTGCTGGCCTCCGTGGGTCGTCGCGAGGCGCCGGTAAAACCTGTTTTAAAAGTAGCCCTGTGTGCTACTGGCAGCGAGCTGATCGCTCCGGGTGAACCGCTTGCGGCGGGGCAGATTTACGAAAGTAACCGCTACTTTCTCACCGCCATGTTGCAACGCCTGGGGGTGAGCGTGATTGATCTGGGGGTGGTGCCGGATCACCCGCAATTGTTACGGCAGGCCTTTGTACGCGGTGCGACGGAGGCGGACGCGCTGATCGTTACCGGCGGCGCGTCGGTTGGGGAGGCGGATTATACCCGCGCCCTGCTGGCGGAACTCGGCGACGTGGATTTCTGGAAGGTTGCCATCAAGCCGGGCAAGCCGTTTCTGTTTGGCACCTTGGGGCAAGCGGTATTTTTCGGCCTGCCGGGAAATCCGGTTTCCGCGCTGGTTACCTTTCACCAGCTGGTGGTCCCGACATTGCAAAAAATGCAGGGTGCCACCGCAACCGCGCCGTTAATCCTGCAAGCGACAACCACCACGGCTATGGCTCGCAATCGCCTGCGCCTCGATCTGCAGCGGGGCTGGCTGCAATCCGGTCAGAATGGTTTGCCCGTGGTGAGTGCAGATCCACAGCAGGGATCAGGGGTGTTGAGCGCCATGAGCCGCAGCAACTGTTTTATTTTACTGGAGCCGGGGGAGCAGATCGTGGCCGCTGGCAGTCAGGTCGCCGTCCTGCCTTTCGACGGGTTGCTGATGTGATGGTATCGCTGGCATAGCGAGTATTTTGTCGCGCCACCACAGCCGGACTGCGCAACACTGGGGGCGACGAGCCATGATCACGTTCGAGTACGAGCAGCGCATGCCGCAGCGAGTGGAATACGTCAACGGTGTGTACGAATTACACTGCCTCAAACAGTTGCGGGTGCAGGAACAGGAGGTTTTGTACTGCCTGGGAGAAGCCGAGCTGGACAACTCCTGTTGTGGACTGATCGGCGTGAGTTACGCACTGGTTATTGGTGAAATTGTCACACAGGCGATGCGCAAAACCCCGGATGGGAACGTTGTCTCGCTGATACGTCAAATACAGGACGCGCCATCCGAGCGCAAAATACGTGCAGTGTTACTCGAGCGGGAAAATATATCAGACGTTAATTTTTATGTGCCGATTAGCGACTCTGGTCGCGGTGACCAGAGTCGCCTTTAAGCGGCCGTGGATACGCTTAACGGGGCTGCATGCGAATCCCGCCATCCATGCGTATGCACTCGCCATTGATATAGGAATTTTCAACAATACTCGCCGCCAGATGGGCGATTTCCGCAGGCTGCCCCAAACGCTTGGGATACAGCACGCTCTGGGCCAGAGATTCCCGCACATTTTCCGGCAGGGCGCCCAGCAGGGGCGTCTCGATCAGTCCGGGGGCAATGGTATTGACGCGAATGCCGTAGTCGGCAAGGTCCCTGGCGATGGGTAGCGTCATACTGGTGATGCCGCCCTTGCTGGCGCTGTAGGCGGCCTGGCCGATCTGGCCTTCGTAGGCCGCTACCGAGGCGATGTTGATGATCACGCCGCGCTCCTGCCCGTCCACCAAATCATTTTTGGCCATCTGCTCGGCGGCCAGACGCAGGACGTTGAACGAGCCCACCAAATTGATTTGAATGATTTTGTTGAACTCGGCGAGGGGGAATGGGCCTTTTTTGCCGTAGGTTTTGATGGCGTTGCCCACACCGGCACAGTTGACGCAAATATGTATGGCACCAAAAGTTGCCATGGTTTTGTCGATAGCCTGTTGTACGGACGCCTCATCGGTGACATTGACCTTGCAGAAAATAACCGCATCCCCCAGCGCAGCAGCGATTTCGGCACCGACGGTTTCGTTTAAGTCGAATATCGCCACCTTGCCACCCGCCGCGACAAATTTTTCCACGGTGCCTCTGCCCAGACCTGAGGCGCCGCCGGTAACGATGGCCACACTATCTTTTAACTGCATATTGATCTCCTGGTGGTAAGTTGACAGCTAGGTTAATCAGGTGTGTAGCGACATGCCCAGCTTGTGGCTTAGTTTGTTGAAGCGCGCGCCGCTAGCGCCCCTGATTGAAAATGGAGCGCGCGATTATTTCGCGCATAATTTCCGAACTGCCGGCATAGATGCGGGAAATACGCGCGTTGGTGTACATGCGACAAATTTCGTACTCTTCCATGTAACCCGCTCCACCGTGTAATTGTACGCCTTCGTCGGTCATGCGTCCTTCCAGCTCGCTATTGTACAGTTTTGCCTTGGCGGCCATATCGGCAGTGAGTTCGCCCTGGTTGTGCATTTCCACACATTTGTCCAGATACGTTTGTGCGATATCGATCTCTGCCCGCAGCGTTGCCAGTTTGAAGCGGGTGTTCTGAAAATCGGCGATGGTTTGTCCAAACGCTTTGCGCTGCTGGACAAAATCCACGGTGATATCGAAGGCCCGCTGACAGTTTGCAATATAGCCGGTGGCACCTATCAAGCGCTCTTCCGCCAGACCCTGCATTAAATAATGCAGTCCTTTGTGGGGGTCACCCAGAACATTTTCTTTCGGAATTTTGACGTCGTTAAAAAATAGCTCGGCGGTGTCCTGGGCCTTCAGGCCCATTTTCTTGAGGTTGCGACCACGCTCAAAACCCTGCATGCCGCGCTCCACCAGAAAGAGTCCGATATGGCGGGGATTATCCGGGTTGGTTTTGGCGGCCACGATTACCAGATCGCCGTTGATGCCGTTGGATATATAGGTTTTCGAGCCGCTCAGCACCCAGTGATCCTGCTGCTCGTGGGCGCGGGTTTTGATACCGGCGAGATCGCTGCCCACGTCCGGTTCCGTCATGGCGATGGCGAGAATGCATTCGCCGGATACGCATTTGGGAATAAAGCGTGCTTTTTGTTCGTCGTCGCCAAAGTGTTTCAGGTAGGGCGCTACCAGGCGGCTGTGCAGGGTGTGAAAAAACCCGGGTTCGCCGTGGGTGGCGTCCTCCTCGATCATGATTTGCTGGTAGCGAAAATCTTCGATGCCCAGGCCGCCGTAGACTTCGTCGGCCCAGGTGAGCAAATAACCCTGTGCACCCATTTTCTCGAACATTTCCCGGGGTACGATCCCCTGTTCGCGCCAACTTTCCCGGTGCGGCGCCACCTCCTGAATTAAAAACTTTCGATAGGCGTCGCGGAACAGATTTTGTTCTTCGGTAAACAGATTTTCCCGTTGCATGCTGTGGTTCCGGTGCGGATTGGTCGAAGGGGGTTTAATCTACGTCAATGCTGACGGTGATGCAATACGTGGTGCGACTATTTTGGACCCGTGGGTTCTGCCGTTATACGGCGGTATCTGAATGCCACCACCACCTCAAACAGGCTGATTAACTGATCGTGACGCTTAGCCACGCATTGGTTGCTGTTGTACTATGTCGTATAACATTGCTGCATTTTGATTAAAGCAAACAGGTCGGCGCAGCCGATCGATATAGCCAAACAGATACCCAGTGGGACACCATGAATGCACGAGCGGTAATGTTGATCAATTTAGGCTCCCCCGACGCCCCGGAAACGGGTGCCGTGCGGCGCTATCTGAACCAATTTCTGATGGATCCCCAGGTGATTCAGCTACCCTGGATCGTGCGGCGCCTGATTGTCAGCCTGCTGGTCCTTCCGCGGCGGCCCAAACAATCCGCTGCGGCCTACCGCAGCATCTGGTGGCAGGGCGGCTCGCCGTTGGTGGTGTTGTCGCAGCGGGTGGAAAAAGCACTCCAGCAGACATTGAACATGCCCGTGGTCATGGCGATGCGCTATGGCAGCCCGAGTATCGAGCGGCAGTTGTTGAAGCTGGCGAAAAATGACGCCATCCGCGAACTATTGGTGCTGCCGATGTATCCGCACCACGCCGACAGTACGGTAGTCACGTCGATACTCGAGGTTAAGCGGGTTATTCGGGTGCATCAATTACCTTTGACGGTCACCGTTGTTCCGCCGTTTTACGCGCAACCCGATTATATCGACGCGTTGGTCAACAGTGCTCGAGCCGGTCTGGCGAAGGATTACGACCACCTGTTGTTCAGTTATCACGGGTTGCCGGAATCCCATTTGCGCAGCGCGGACCCCAGCGGCGCCCACTGTCTGGCGAGGACGGACTGCTGCGCGACGCCTGCGCCGGCCCACGCCACCTGTTACCGCTATCAGGTGTACGCAACCACACGCCTGTTTGCGCAACGCGCAAACATTTCGGCGGACCGTTATTCCGTCGCGTTCCAGTCCCGACTGGGCCGTGCGCGCTGGCTCGAGCCCAGCACCGAAAATGTATTGCGGGAACTGGCGCAGCGGGGCGTAAAGCGCCTGGCCGTGATCTGTCCGGCGTTCGTTACCGACTGTCTGGAGACCCTCGAGGAAATTGGTCAGCGCGGCACGGAAATATTTATCGAAGCCGGTGGCGAATCCCTGGAGTTGGTCCCGTGCCTTAACGACCACCCGGACTGGTTGGCGACGCTTGCCGACTGGTGCCAGCAAAAATACCCGGCGCTCCCATCGCAATGAATATATTTGTCCTCGATCGCAATATCAGAAAATGTGCCCGCTACCACTGCGACCAGCACGTGGTGAAGATGACACTCGAAAGCGTGCAGATACTGTGCACAGTGTTAAATGCGCGGGGTGTGACGACGCCGTACAAATCCACCCACCCGCAACATCCCTGCGTGCTGTGGGCTGCCGCCTCGCCGGACAATTTTTTGTGGTTGCGGGAGCTGGCCGTGGAATTAAATCGGGAATATCGCTATCGCTACGCAAAGACCGGTGACCACGGCGCCATGGCAGCACTCCCCGATGGTTTTCGGGGTAACTGGTCGCCCGCTGGCTTGACGGAATTCGTACAGGTGATGCCCCAGCAATATCGTTACAAAAATAATCCAGTGCGCGCTTACCGGGCATTTTATCGCGGACAAAAAGCGCAGTTTGCCCGTTGGACAAAACGTCCGCCACCGTTGTGGATGATGCCGGCACTAACCGAGTAGTAGTGGCCGCTCGAGCTGGCCAATCAATCGCACTTATTGCAGAAGGGTCACAACACTGCGCCATTGCTGTGGCGTATTGATATTCAAAAAAGTCCCCTCATCTATCGGCGGAATCAGGCTGCCCGGATCGATGGTCGTTGCAGCCAGCACACGCAGGCAGGCGGCAATGGAACGATCCGCGTCCGATTGCACGACGCAGCTGCGCAGGTAGTCCGCGGTGGCAGTGGGCAGTGGCAGGAGTAGCGGAAAAAAATAGTTTGCATAGTGGCGCGGCGCCCTAACCCCACCCTGTGCCATCAACGCCGCCAGGGCGCGGGGTTCCAGCAGCGGCATATCCACCGGTACGATCAATGCCACGTGATCCGGATAAGTTTCCGCCAGCGTGTGCAGCGCGCCCAGCGGGCCGCGGTTCGCAATGGTGTCGGGCAATGATTGTGGCCCCGAACCGCACACCAGCGTGTGTTCGATGCCGGCCAGTTTCAGCTTGCGCTGCATATATTCCAGTAGCGTGCCTCCGGCTACCGGCAGCTGTGCTTTATCGCTACCCATGCGCCGGGACTTGCCTCCCGCCAGGATGGCGCCAATCAGTTTTTTGTCAGCCATGGACATGGCTATTACCTGCGTTGATGACAATGTTGCTGGTAGTGACTGGCATGCTTAGCCGCTGACGGCGCCATTGGTATTGGCCAGATCCACCACCTGGTCGCACAGGGTGGCGATTTGCTCTTCGTCGTGACTGACGTACACCATCAGCATATTAAAGCGCGCCGGCAGTTCGCGAATTTTGGGCAATAACATTTTGCGGCTGGCGCTGTCGAGTGCGGTCAGTGGTTCATCCATGAGCAGCACCCGCGGCGCGTTGACCAGGGCGCGGGCAATGGCGACCCGCTGTTGTTCCCCGCCGGACAATTGTTGCACGGGACTGGCGAGTAGTTGCCGTAGAGCCAGCCAGTCGATGACCTCGTCAACAGCGAGGGTTTGATCGGAATGGGCGCGACGCTGCGCGAAACGCAGGTTGTCCCCGACATTGAGATGGGGAAACAGGCGGGCATCCTGAAACACCAGGCCAACCTGGCGCTGCTGTGGTGGCAGGTGTATACCGCGGCTGCTATCCAGCCAGCATTCGTCGTCCCGCAGCAGCGTGCCGGTGGCGCTCGGTTCGAGTCCCGCCAGGCAGCGCAGTAACGTGGTCTTGCCGCTACCACTGGGTCCACTGATACCGTAAATGCCGGGCCCTTCGAAGCGCGTGCACAGCGTGCTGCGAAATGTGCCGCGCCGCTTACTGGCAGGGCGCGACAATGCGATATCGATGGTCAGGCACGTCATACCCGATATTCCCGCCCCGGACGCAAGGTGCTGATCAGCAGCAGTACCAGAAAGGATGTCAGCAGCATGCCCGCCGCCAGCCAGTGGGCGGCCCCGTAATTCATCACTTCCACATGGTCGAACAGTGCAATGGACAACACCCGGGTTTCACCGGGAATATTGCCCCCAATCATTAACACCACGCCAAATTCGCCAATGGTATGGGCGAAGCTGAGGCCCGCGGCGGTGAGAAAACTGCTGCGGGTTACCGGCAATACCAGGTTGAAAAACTGATCCGCGGGCTTTGCACCCAGAGTGGATGCCACCTCAAGATATTGACGATTAAATTGTTCGAATCCGTTTAACAGCGGTTGCACCGCAAACGGCAGGGAGTAAATAATCGAGCCAATCAGAATGCCCGTGAAACTGAACGCCAGGGTATTGCCGGTGATTTGCAGCCACCAGTACCCGACAAAGTGGTCCGGGGAAAACAGCACCAGCAAGTAAAATCCCAGTACGGTAGGGGGTAGAATCAGCGGCACCGCGACGATCGCCTCGATAATATTTTTCCAGCGACTGGGTGTGCGTGATAACCACCACGCCAACGGTGTGGAAAACAGTATTAATAACAGGGTGGTTGCCCCGGCCAGAGACAGGGTCAGCCACACCGCCTGCCAGTCGCCCGCGGATAGTAGCGGCGCGCCAGCGGGTATCATCGCTCAGTTCCGTTGGACGGCACTGACAGATATCCAGCGGCCGTAATTTGCCGCTGGACGTCGGCGGACAACAAAAATGTGGAAAATAGTTTGCCCTCGGGCAGACGGGAGCTGCGCCGCAGAATCACCAGTTGTTGTTCAATCGGGGCGTGCAGGTTGACGGGTACGATCCACACACCGCGACTGATGTCGAGCAGATGTAAATCGGACAGTGCCACCAGGCCGAGTCCGACATTGCCGCTGGCGACATATTGCAGAGCCTGCGCGACATTGTTGCCCTGAATCAGACGCCGGGGAGCGTAAACCGACCACAGCTCGAGATGTTCGAGTACCTGTTGCGCGGCCGCACCGTAGGGTGCCAGTTGTGGATTGGCGATGGCGAGTTTGCCGGGCCACAGGTGCAGGGTCTGTGCGGTTATATCGGTGCCGTCCCGTTGCCACAGGGCCAGGCGTCCCAGTGCATAAGTGCGACGACTGCCGGGCACCGCCATCCCCTGGTTTTCCAGGAGTTCAGGACGCTGTCGATCCGCAGACAAAAATACATCCATCGGTGCGCCATTCAGTATCTGGCTGTAGTGTGTGCCACTCGACGCCGAGATGATTTCCAGCTCGATACCGGTGCGTTGCGCGAATTGCGGCGCCAGCTGTTCGAGCAGGGGACGAAAGTTACTGGCCACCGCCACCCGCAGGGGGTCACTGTGCACCGCCGCTGGCGATGCGCAGTGGCCACTGGCGACGCCACATACCAGCAGCAGGGTGGCGATTGCTGTCTGCAAACCTATCCGCGGTTGGCAATTCACTCCCATTTTTTAGCAGCCTCGCAATCACTTACGCGGGCGCTGACCCAGCGTTCGCCGTCGGGGGTGCTCTCCTTTTTCCAGAAAGGTGCGCGAATTTTTAAATAATCCAGCAAAAATTCCGCCGCCTCGAAGGCCGCTTTGCGGTGCGCACTGGTAACCCCTACGAAGACGATGGGGTCCCCGGGATAGAGGGTGCCGACGCGATGCACAATGCTCAGGGGTCCGAGTGGCCAGCGCTCACTCGCCTGCGCGGCAATGGTTGCCAGAGCTTTTTCGGTCATGCCGGGATAGTGCTCGAGAAACAGTTTGTCGACCGGGTTTGCGACCTGATCGCGCACCAGTCCGACAAAGGTGACCACCGCGCCCTGGTCGGCACGGGCCTGCCGGGCCACCTGTGCAATCAATGCGTTGGTGAGTGCGCCGGGATCCAGTGGCGTGGTCTGCACCGCGACAGTCATGACGCTCTCAGCCACCGGTCACCGGTGGAAAAAAAGCCACTTCGTCCCCGGCTTGCAGATGTTGGTGATCATCGCTGAGCACCTGGTTAACCGCTACCAATACCGTCTGTTCGGCAAACAGTAAATGCCAGCGATCCCCCCGAGCTGCAAGCTGAGTCTTCAACTGGGCGACGGTGATGGAGGTGGACGCAGGGAACTCAATTTTCCCGCAGTTCAGTAGTTCCCGCAGTTGTGCGAACAACAGGATTTTTATCATGACCCGGCCTCCCCGTCATCGCTTTTCCGTTGCCACCGCCCGGTTTTACCGCCCTCCTTGGACAGTACCTGAATACCTTCGATCGTCATGGCGGGATCGACGGCCTTGCACATGTCGAATAGCGTCAAAGCGGCCACCGAGACGGCGGTCAGCGCCTCCATTTCCACGCCGGTTTTGCCGTCCAGTTTGCACGACGCTTCAATGCGAATCCGTTTGTGGTCGGGCTGTAATTCAAATTGCACCTGCACGTTTGACAGCATCAGCGGATGGCACAGGGGAATCAGATCCGCGCAGCGCTTGGCGCCCTGAATACCGGCAATGCGCGCAGCGGCGAGTACGTCGCCCTTGTGGTGGCCGCCGTCGCGAATCAACTCCAGGGTGGCGGGTTGCATTGCGACAAAACCCTGGGCCACAGCAGTGCGGGTGGTGATCGCCTTGCCGCTGATATCCACCATATTGGCCTCGCCGGCGGCATTAACGTGGCTCAGCTTACTCATGGCGCCGCCCGGGTGCTGCACTCTGCAACACGGGTAGTTTTAAGTTGGGCGACAAAGTTGCAGGGTTTATGGCTGGCGTCCAGTTGCTCGCGAATAATGCCCTCCCAGGCGGTGCGACAGGCATTGGTGGAGCCCGGCATACAGAACACGATAGTGCCATTGGCCAGGCCGGCCACGGCGCGGGACTGCACGGTGGAGGAGCCAATATCGCCGTAAGACAACTGGCGGAACAGTTCGCCGTAACCATCGATGGCAGTGTCGAATAACGGCATCACC
>JBFJMM010000038.1:0-13309 GCA_041633885.1 Porticoccaceae bacterium | reverse complement strand
ACACCACAATGTATGGCACCCCCACCTGACGCGACAGCAATATGTGCTCCCGGGTTTGTGGCATCGGGCCATCCGCCGCCGAACACACCAGAATCGCGCCGTCCATCTGCGCCGCACCGGTGATCATGTTCTTCACGTAGTCCGCGTGGCCCGGACAGTCAACGTGCGCGTAGTGACGCTTCGGCGAGTCGTATTCCACGTGCGACGTCGCGATCGTAATCCCACGCTCACGCTCTTCCGGTGCGTTGTCAATCCCGTCAAAAGAGACCGCCGTACCGCCCCACGTCTCCGCGCAAACCCGCGTCAGCGCCGCCGTCAGCGTCGTCTTGCCGTGGTCAACGTGACCTATCGTCCCTACGTTTAAATGCGGCTTCTTACGCTCAAATTTCTCTTTTGCCACGTCACTATCCTCCCGTGTGTAAGTCTAAATTGCGCTACTGGCGCGCTATTTGTTTTTACCGATGATTTCGTCTGCAATATTTCGTGGCGCCTCGGAATATTTTTTGAACTCCATGGTAAAAGTGGCCCGGCCCTGGGTTGCCGAACGCAGGTCCGTCGCGTAGCCAAACATCTCTCCGAGCGGAACCTCCGCGGTAATCACCTTGCCGCCACTGTTGTCGTCCATGCCGAGAATCAGACCGCGGCGGCGGTTCAAATCGCCCACCACGTCGCCCATATTTTCTTCAGGCGTGACCACCTCGACAGCCATGGTCGGCTCCAGCAATACTGCACCACCGTGCACGGATAATTGTTTGGTGGCCAACGAACCGGCGATCTTGAACGCCATTTCGCTGGAATCGACATCGTGGTAGGAGCCGTCGTATACCGTCGCCTTCAAGCCCAGCAGCGGATATCCGGCCAGCACACCGTTTTTCATTTGTTCCGCGATACCCTTTTCGACAGCCGGGATATATTCCTTGGGGACCACACCGCCGACGATTTCGTTGACGAACTCCAGCCCTTCGCCACCATCTTCGCGCGGCGAGAATCTCACCCACACATGGCCATATTGACCGCGACCACCGGACTGGCGCACAAACTTACCTTCAATTTCGCAGGTGTTGCGAATGGCCTCGCGGTAAGCTACCTGGGGTTTGCCAATGTTGGCCTCCACGCTGAACTCACGGCGCATACGGTCGACAAGAATATCCAGGTGTAACTCGCCCATGCCAGAGATAATGGTTTGACCACTTTCTTCGTCGGTGCGCACGCGGAAAGACGGGTCTTCCTGAGCCAGCTTGCCCAACGCGACACCCATTTTTTCCTGATCGGCCTTGGATTTTGGCTCCACCGCCACCGAAATCACCGGCTCCGGAAATTCCATTCGCTCGAGGACAATAATGTTATCCAAGGCGCACAGCGTGTCCCCGGTGGTCACATCCTTCAACCCAATAGCAGCGGCAATATCCCCGGCGCGGATTTCCTTGATTTCTTCCCGTTGGTTGGCGTGCATCTGCACCATGCGCCCGACCCGCTCTTTCTTACCCTTGACCGAGTTGTATACCCCGTCGCCCTGTTTCATCACGCCGGAATACACCCGCAGGAAGGTCAGGGTTCCAACAAAAGGATCGGTGGCAATTTTAAACGCCAGCGCAGAGAACGGCGCTTCGTCATCGGCGGTACGTTCTTCCACCGTCACTTCGTCGTCCAGCACACCCTCAATTGCCTTCACTTCGGTGGGCGAAGGCAGGTACTCAATTACCGCATCCAGCACTGCCTGCACACCCTTATTCTTGAAAGCGGAGCCGCCGAGCACCGGTACAATTTCATTCGCCAGGGTGCGCGCACGAATGCCTGCCTTGATTTCTTCTTCCGTCAGCTCCTCACCTTCGAGGTATTTATCCATAAATATTTCGTTCGCTTCGGCGGCCGCTTCCACCAGGCTCTCGCGCAACTCTTCACATTCTGCCAGCATGTCGGCCGGAATCTCTTCGTAATCAAAGGTCATACCCTGATCGGCCTCATTCCAGCGAATGGCCTTCATTTTGATCAGGTCGACGACGCCCTTGAATTCATCTTCCGATCCGATAGTCATCTGCAGCGCCACCGGGTTGGCAGCAAGCCGCGTTTTTAACTGCTTGATCACCTTTTTAAAATCAGCGCCCGCGCGGTCCATTTTGTTGACAAACACCATGCGCGGCACTTCGTACTTGTTGGCCTGACGCCATACCGTCTCAGTTTGCGGCTGCACGCCGGACGAACCACACAGCACCACCACGGCGCCGTCCAGCACCCGCAACGAGCGCTCTACCTCAATGGTGAAATCAACGTGGCCGGGGGTGTCGATAATGTTGATACGATGCTCGTCGAACTGCGCCTCCATACCTTTCCAGAAACAGGTGGTAGCAGCAGAGGTGATAGTAATGCCGCGCTCCTGCTCCTGCTCCATCCAGTCCATGGTGGCGGCGCCATCGTGCACCTCACCGATTTTATGGGACAGACCGGTATAGAACAGCACGCGCTCAGTGGTGGTCGTTTTACCGGCGTCGACATGAGCAACGATACCGATGTTGCGGTAGCGGCGAATAGGTGTCTTGCGTGCCACGATACTTTCCCCAAAAACGAAGCGTCAAAAAATGACTGCGCTAAAATTGCGGCAGGCGACACCGAGCTAGCGGCGGCCTGCCAGTAAATCGAAACCCTACACGCCCGATCAGAAACGGTAGTGTGAAAATGCCTTGTTGGCTTCGGCCATACGATGCACGTCTTCACGTTTTTTGACCGCGCCGCCTTTACCCTGCGCGGCATCGGCGATTTCGCCAGCCAGGCGTTGGGCCATGGATTTTTCACTGCGCCCACGCGCATAGTCCACCAGCCAGCGCATGGCCAGCGCGGTACGGCGCGAAGGACGCACTTCCACGGGAACCTGATAGGTGGCGCCGCCGACACGGCGGGATTTGACCTCGACCATCGGCGCAATATTCTCC
Source organism: Porticoccaceae bacterium (assembly GCA_041633885.1). Classification (GTDB taxonomy): domain Bacteria; phylum Pseudomonadota; class Gammaproteobacteria; order Pseudomonadales; family Porticoccaceae; genus JBFJKD01. Next base: position 10,382 of record JBFJMM010000038.1, on the reverse strand, counting down.
AGCGCCTCTTCAAACGCGGTGACCGGATCTTTTTTAAGGCGGCTTTCGACGGTACTCAGGGCACCGTACACGATGCGCTCGGCAACAGATTTTTTGCCGCTCACCATCACATGGTTCATGAATTTGGCGAGGGTAATATTGCCGAATTTTGGATCCGGCAGGATTTCACGCTTGGCAACAACGCGTCTTCTTGGCATATCTCTATTCTCTTCAGGTTAACCCGGGACTGGCTGTATTGCGCTGCCCGGCCTTACTCGGTTTAACGACCGACTATAAAACGCCAGTTAGCCCTTCGGCCGCTTGGCGCCGTACTTGGAACGCCGCTGTTTGCGGCCGTCCACACCCGAGGTATCCAGACTGCCGCGCACCGTGTGGTAGCGCACCCCGGGCAAATCTTTGACACGACCTCCGCGAATCAGCACCACGCTGTGCTCCTGCAGATTGTGACCTTCACCGCCGATATAGGAAGAGACCTCGAAACCACTGGTGAGACGGACCCGACACACCTTGCGCAGCGCCGAGTTAGGTTTTTTCGGCGTGGTGGTGTACACCCGGGTGCACACGCCGCGGCGTTGCGGGCAGCTCTGTAACGCGGGCACATCGCTTTTTACCACTCTGCGTTTACGCGGCTGGCGCACCAATTGGTTGATCGTTGCCATGCAAATTACTCCGAATACGCTTTTCGTCGCCTTCACAGGCTTGCTGCGAAGACTTAATCCCATGCCGTCGGCGCTGTGCTGTCGCACACTACCGCCCGACAAATGTATGTTCCTGGCCTCGGGGAGGCGGCATTCTAAAGAGCCGACCCTACCGAGTCAAGAGATACCGGGACGTTTACCGCCCCGGCAATTATCGCTCTCAGCCTTCTGTATCCTCTGCGCTTAACGCTTCGGAAAGCGCCGCTTCGACATCGCTGGCGCTCACACCAGCGACGTCCGCCAGAGCGGCTTCCCGCGCCATGCGACGGGTGTTGTGGTAGGTCAAACCGGTACCGGCCGGAATCAAACGTCCGACCACCACATTTTCCTTCAGGCCGCGCAGCGGATCGAGTTTGCCGGTAACCGCCGCCTCGGTAAGCACCCGCGTGGTTTCCTGGAAAGACGCCGCGGATATAAAGCTTTCCGTTGCCAGTGACGCCTTGGTGATACCCAGCAACACACGCTCAAACTTGGCGCCTATTTTATCCCCGCGCGACAACTCTTCGTTGCACTCCAGAACCCGGTTGTACTCGACCTGCTCGCCCTGCACATAACTGGAATCACCGCTGTCGGTAATTTCCACTTTGCGCAGCATCTGGCGCACAATGACTTCAATATGCTTGTCGTTGATTTTCACGCCCTGCAGGCGGTAAACCTCCTGAATTTCATTACCAATGTACTTGGCCAACGCATCCACGCCTTTGAGGCGCAGGATATCGTGGGGGCTGGGGGATCCCTCCGATACCACCTCACCTTTTTCCACGTGCTCGCCCTCGTAGACACCCATCTCACGCCACTTGGGAATCAACGTCTCGTGTGGCTCGCTACCGTCGTTCGGGGTAATAACCAGACGGCGCTTGCCTTTGGTTTCCTTGCCGAACGTAACCGTCCCGGTCACTTCCGCGAGAATCGACGGATCCTTGGGTTTGCGCGCCTCGAACAGGTCCGCCACCCGCGGCAGACCACCGGTGATATCGCGGGTTTTGGAGCCTTCCTGGGGAATGCGCGCGATAACATCGCCGACACCCACCTGATCGCCATCGTTGATGGTGATAATCGCATTGGCCGGCAGCATATAGTGAGCAGGTACCGTGGAATTCGGGAAACACAATTCCTTGCCCTTGGCATCGAGCAGGGTCACCATCGGCTTCATTTCCTTACCCGCCGCGGGCCGTTCGTTGGGGTCGATAACGGCGGTACTGGTCAAGCCCGTCATCTCATCCGTCTGACCGCGAATGCTCAACCCTTCTTCCATACCCGAAAAGCGCACGCGACCCTGCACTTCGCTGACAATGGGGTGCGTGTGGGGATCCCAGGCGGCGACGATCTGCCCGGCGCTCACGCTCGCACCGTCGCGCACCCTGACCACGGCGCCGTAGGGCAGCTTGTAACGCTCTTTTTCACGACCGTTTTCATCGGCTATCGCCAGCTCGCTGGAGCGGGACACCGCCACCAGCTCGCCGCTCTTGCGCTCCGCCATTTTGGAATTTACAAGGCGCACGGTGCCCGCGTTTTTGACCTGAATATTATCCACCGCGGACGCTCGCGACGCGGCGCCACCGATGTGGAAGGTCCGCATGGTCAACTGAGTGCCCGGCTCGCCGATGGACTGCGCGGCGATTACACCGACCGCTTCTCCGGCGTTAATCAGGTGCCCCCGCGCCAGGTCGCGACCATAGCAGTTAGCGCAAATACCGTAACGGGTGGCGCAGGTAATCGGCGAACGTACCAGCACCTCATCAATGCTATTGGCCTCAATTAACTGCACCAGCTTCTCATCGATCATAATGCCGGCGGGCACCACCACATCCTTACTACCGGCACGGCACACGTCGAGCGCCGCCACGCGGCCCAAAATACGATCGCCAAGGGATTCAATAATGTCCCCGCCCTCGATCACCGGCGTCATCAACAGGCCTTCCTCGGTGCCGCAATCGACCTCGGTCACCACCAGATCCTGGGCCACGTCAACCAGGCGCCGGGTCAGGTAACCAGAGTTGGCGGTCTTCAACGCCGTGTCCGCCAGACCTTTGCGCGCGCCGTGGGTGGAGATAAAGTACTGCAGAACGTTCAGCCCCTCGCGGAAGTTCGCGGTAATCGGTGTCTCGATAATGGAGCCATCCGGACGCGCCATCAGGCCACGCATACCCGCCAGTTGCCGGATCTGGGCGGGGGAACCACGGGCCCCGGAGTCGGCCATAATGAAGACCGAGTTGAAAGACGGCTGATCTTCGTCATTGCCCTCGCGGTTTTTGACGGTTTCCTTGGAGATCACGTCCATCATGGACTTGGCCACCTGGTCATTGGCCCGCGACCAGATATCAATCACTTTGTTGTATTTCTCACCCTGGGTGACCAGCCCGGACGAAAACTGGGATTCAATTTCCAGCACTTCCGCTTCCGCACGCTTGATCAGCGCGGCCTTCTCGTCGGGGATCACGAAATCGTTGACGCCAATAGAAACCCCGGAGCGAGTCGAAAAATCAAACCCGGTGTACATGAGCTGGTCGGCGAAAATGACCGTTGCCTTGAGACCGACCGTGCGATAACAGCTATTAATAATCCGCGAAATAGCTTTCTTGGTCATCGCCTGGTTGACCAGATCGAAACTCAGCCCGTCGGGAACGATTTCCCACAACAGGGCGCGCCCCACGGTGGTCGCTTCCAGCCCGATACGGGTATGCCACTCGCCGTCGTCATCAATATTGACCTGTTCGATACGCACTTTGACACGCGCCTGCAGATCCACGCTGTTACTGTAATACGCCCGCGACACCTCCTTGAGATCCGCGAACACCATGCCCTCGCCCTTGGCGTTTACGCGCTCGCGGGTCATGTAGTACAACCCGAGCACCACGTCCTGAGAAGGCACGATAATCGGCTCGCCACTGGCCGGCGACAAAATATTGTTGGTGGACATCATTAGCGCGCGGGATTCGAGCTGTGCTTCCAGGGTCAACGGCACGTGTACCGCCATCTGGTCGCCGTCAAAGTCGGCGTTGTAAGCGGCGCACACCAGCGGATGCAACTGGATCGCCTTACCTTCAATCAGGGTCGGCTCAAAAGCCTGAATACCCAGACGGTGCAAGGTCGGCGCGCGGTTGAGCAGCACCGGGTGTTCGCGAATCACCTCTTCGAGGATGTCCCACACCACCCCTTCTTCACGCTCCACCATTTTCTTGGCGGCCTTGATCGTAGTCGCCAGACCCCGGGTTTCGAGTTTGGAGAAAATAAAAGGTTTAAACAGCTCCAGCGCCATGCGCTTGGGCAGCCCGCACTGGTGCAGACGCAGGGTAGGACCCACCACGATCACGGAACGACCAGAGTAATCCACCCGCTTGCCCAGCAGATTCTGACGGAAGCGCCCTTGCTTGCCCTTGATCATATCCGCCAGGGATTTCAGCGGGCGCTTGTTGGAACCAGTGATCGCGCGGCCGCGGCGGCCGTTGTCGAGTAACGCATCCACCGCTTCCTGCAACATGCGTTTTTCGTTGCGCACGATAATGTCCGGCGCATTCAGCTCCAGCAATCTTTTCAACCGATTGTTGCGATTGATCACGCGGCGATACAGATCGTTGAGATCGGAGGTCGCGAAGCGCCCGCCATCCAGGGGTACCAGCGGACGCAGGTCCGGCGGTAATATTGGCAACGCTTCCAGAATCATCCATTCCGGTTTGTTACCGGAGGCATGGAATGCCTCCAGTAATTTAAGCCGCTTGGATAACTTCTTGATTTTGGTTTCCGAGCGGGTCTGGGGCAATTCGTCCCGCAGGCGGGTGATTTCATCCGCCAGGGTAATATCCCGCATCAGTGCCTGAATCGCCTCGGCGCCCATCATCGCCACGAACTCGTCGCCATGCTCTTCCATGGCCTCGAAATACTGCTCGTCGGTCAGCAGTTGCCCGCGCTCCAGGGTCGTCATGCCCGGCTCCACCACCACGAACGATTCGAAGTAGAGGACCCGCTCAATTTCCCGCAGGGTCATATCCAGCATCAGGCCGATACGGGAGGGCAGGGACTTCAAAAACCAGATATGCGCCACCGGACTGGCGAGCTCTATGTGGCCCATGCGCTCGCGACGCACTTTGGCAAGCGTCACTTCCACACCACATTTTTCACACACTATGCCGCGGTGTTTCATGCGCTTGTATTTACCGCACAGGCATTCGAAATCCTTGACTGGCCCGAACAACTTGGCACAGAACAGGCCGTCCCGTTCCGGCTTGAACGTGCGATAGTTGATAGTCTCGGGTTTTTTTACTTCGCCAAACGACCAGGAGCGAATCATGTCCGGCGACGCCAAACCGATGCGAATTCCTTCGAAATCGCTGCGTTGATCCTGAGACTTCAGCAAATTTAATAAATCTTTCAAGGCCCTTCCTCCGATGGATACTTGCCTCTGCCGGGGCAGGCGCCCCGACCGCTAACGCGCAAATACTACAACCGTTACTCGTATTCCAGCTCGATGTTAATGCCCAACGAACGAATCTCTTTAACCAGCACGTTGAACGACTCGGGCATGCCAGGGTCCATCTGGTGATCGCCGTCGACGATGTTTTTATACATCTTGGTACGACCATTCACATCGTCGGACTTGACCGTCAGCATTTCCTGCAGGGTATAGGCCGCGCCGTACGCTTCGAGGGCCCACACCTCCATTTCCCCGAACCGCTGGCCACCAAACTGCGCCTTGCCACCCAGCGGCTGCTGGGTTACCAGGCTGTAGGAACCGGTTGAACGGGCATGCATTTTGTCATCCACCAGGTGGTTGAGCTTGAGCATATACATGTAGCCCACTGTGATCGGTCGACCAAACGCATCGCCGGTACGCCCGTCGTACAACGTCATCTGTCCGGTGTCCGGCAGATCGGCCAGCGTCAGTAACGCCTTGATCTCAGACTCGGTGGCGCCATCGAATACCGGGGTTGCCATGGGCACGCCCCCGCGCAGGTTCTCAGCGAGCTCGAGCACCTCGGCGTCTTTTAACTGCTTCAGGTTCGCCGCATTGACGCTTTCACCGGAATCGTAGATTTCCTGTAGAAATTTGCGTATCTCCGCGGCTTTGCGCTGCTCGCGAACCATCTGGTCGATCTTCTTGCCCAGACCCTTGGCGGCCAGTCCGAGGTGAGTTTCGAGAATCTGGCCCACGTTCATCCGCGACGGCACCCCAAGCGGGTTCAGGACGATATCCACCGGCTCGCCGTGTTCGTCGTAGGGCATGTCCTCGACCGGCATGATCACGGAAATAACCCCTTTGTTACCGTGGCGACCCGCCATCTTGTCGCCCGGCTGAATGCGCCGCTTAACCGCCAAATAGACCTTGACGATCTTCAGCACGCCAGGTGCCAGGTCATCGCCGCTTTGCAGTTTTCTTTTCTTGTCTTCGAAACGCTCATCCAGCAATTTGCGCCGCTCGGCCAGTTGCTCCTCGGCCCGGGCCAGCAGATCGTTCAGCTTGTCATCTTCCATGCGCACCTTGGCCCACTTCTCGTGGTCAAATTCCGCGGATACCTGATCGGTCAGCGCTTCGCCTTTTTTCAGACCCGGCGCTTTAACAACCTTGTGCCCCACCAGCGCCGCGCGCAAGCGCTCGAACGTGACATTTTCCATAATCCGGAATTCGTCGTTGAGATCCTTGCGGAACTGGTTCAGCGCGGTCTTTTCGATTTGCTTCGAGCGCTCATCCTTTTCCAGCCCCTCGCGGGTGAACACCTGCACGTCAATGACCGTGCCCCTGGTGCTGCTGGGGACGCGCAGGGACGTGTCTTTCACATCGCTGGCTTTTTCACCAAAAATGGCGCGCAACAATTTTTCTTCCGGGGTCAGCTGGGTTTCACCCTTGGGGGTTACCTTGCCCACCAGAATGTCCCCGGCATCAACTTCCGCACCGATGTAGACAATGCCCGATTCGTCGAGACGCGCCAGCGCGGACTCGCCTACATTGGGAATATCCGACGTGATTTCTTCCGAGCCGAGTTTGGTGTCGCGCGCCACACAGGTCAGTTCCTGAATGTGGATGGTGGTAAAACGATCTTCCTCCACCACCCGTTCGGAAATCAGAATGGAGTCTTCGAAGTTGTAGCCATTCCACGGCATAAACGCGATACGCATGTTCTGGCCGAGGGCCAGTTCACCGAGATCCACCGACGGACCGTCCGCCAGAATATCGCCGCGATCGACAACATCGCCCTGTTTGACGATGGCGCGCTGGTTGATACAGGTGTTCTGGTTGGAGCGCGTGTACTTGGTCAGGTTGTAGATATCCACGCCGGCATCGCCAGTTTCCACCTCGCCGTCGTTGACCCGCACCACAATCCGCGCGGCGTCGGCGCTTTCAATGACGCCACCGCGCTTGGCAACCACGCACACGCCGGAATCCCCGGCAACAATGCGCTCCATCCCGGTACCAACCAGCGGTTTGTCGGTGCGCAACGTGGGCACCGCCTGGCGCTGCATGTTGGAGCCCATCAGCGCCCGGTTGGCATCATCGTGTTCCAGAAATGGAATCATTGCCGCCGCCACCGATACCACCTGCCGGGGCGACACATCCATATACTGGACTTCTGCGGGCTGTTTGACGGTAAATTCACCGCCGTGACGCACGGTCACCAGGTCGTCGATCAACTCGCCCTTGTCGTTTAACGCCGCGGAAGCCTGGGCGATCACGTACTCCGATTCGTTGATGGCGGACAAAAATTCGATGTCTTTTGTTACCTTACCGTCCACCACGCGCCGATAGGGCGTCTCCAGAAACCCGTATTCATTGGTGCGCGCGTAATTAGCGAGGGAATTAATCAGACCAATATTCGGACCTTCCGGGGTTTCAATGGGACACACGCGGCCATAGTGGGTGGGATGCACATCGCGCACCTCAAATCCCGCTCGCTCGCGGGTTAAACCGCCCGGCCCCAACGCGGAGACGCGCCGCTTGTGGGTCACCTCGGACAGGGGATTGTTCTGATCCATAAACTGGGACAGCTGGCTGGAGCCGAAAAACTCCTTCATGGCGGCGGCAACCGGTTTGGCGTTCACCATATCCTGGGGCATCAAACCCTCGGTTTCTGCCACCGAGAGACGATCCTTGACCGCGCGCTCCACCCGCACCAGGCCGATGCGGAACTGGTTTTCAGCCATTTCGCCAACCGAGCGCACGCGCCGGTTACCCAGGTGGTCGATGTCGTCCACCTGCCCCTGGCCGTTGCGAATCGCAATCAGGGTTTTCAACACGTCGACAATATCTTCTTTTTCCAGCGTGCCGGGGCCTTCGATCTCATTGCGCCCTAGACGCCGGTTAAACTTCATACGACCAACCGCGGACAGGTCGTAGCGGTCGCTGTTAAAAAATAAATTGTTAAACAGATTTTCCGCCGAATCCTTGGTGGGTGGCTCGCCGGGGCGCATCATGCGGTAAATTTCCACCAGCGCGTCCAGCTCCGTACGTGCGGCATCAATTCGCAGCGTGTCGGCCATGAATGGCCCGCAATCGAGATCGTTGGTATAGATGGTCTCGATTTTTTTCAACCCGGCCGCACTCAGTTGTTCGAGTACTTCCGGAGTAATCACCGTGTTACATTCGAACAACAATTCGCCTGTTTCCGGGTCGGGTATATCCTTCGCCAGCGCGAGACCACACAGGTAATCCGCGGGCACTTCGAGTTTGGTAATCTTGTCGGACTCCAGTTGACGAATATGCCGCGCAGTGACCCGCCGGCCCTCTTCGACAATAACCTTGCCACCCTTGCCCTTGATGTCGAAGCCAGCCATCTCGCCGCGCAAACGCGCTGGCGCGAGTTCGAGGGTGTATTCGCCTTTCTTGCCGATATTGAAGGTACTGGTGTCGAAAAACATTTCCAGCATTTCGGCGGAGCTGTAGCCCAGCGCCCGCAGCAGAATGCTGGCGGGCAATTTGCGGCGTCGATCTATCCGTACAAACACCAGATCCTTCGCGTCAAACTCGAAATCGAGCCAGGAACCACGGTAGGGAATGATGCGCGCGGAGTACAGCAGCTTGCCGGACGAGTGGGTTTTACCCTTGTCGTGGTCAAAAAACACGCCGGGGGAGCGATGCAACTGGGACACGATCACCCGCTCGGTGCCATTGACAACGAAGGTGCCGTGATCCGTCATCAGGGGAATTTCCCCCATGTACACTTCCTGCTCCTTGATATCCTTGATGGCCTTGTTGCCTGTTTCTTTGTCCATCAGGACCAGCCGCACCCGCACCCGCAGAGGAACCGCGAATGTTGCCCCGCGCAGCTTACACTCCTCCACATCGAAAACCGGCTTACCGAGCTGGTAGTCGACGTACTCGAGACGTGCGTTACCGGAAAAACTCTCAATCGGAAAGACCGAGTTGAACGCGGCGTGCAATCCGGTATTACCACGATCCTCGACGGTTACCCCGGCTTGCGTAAATTTTCGATAGGAGTCGAGCTGAATCGCGAGCAGGTAGGGCTGATCCATAACCTGCGGCAGCTTGCCAAAATCTTTGCGAATTCGTTTTTTCTCTGTGTACGAGTAAGCCATCAGTATTCTTCCCCAGAACATTTACCTTGTCGGATCACCACCCGCGGCCACCCCCGACAGGAGACCACGACTGCCTGCGGTTTGACCCACAAACAGGAAAAGGCTGGCGAGGGTTCCCCGCCAGCCCAGCGCCTGATCACCTCAGACAATGCGCATCCAGTCGTTGGCAAACTTACTTCAGTTCGACCGTTGCGCCAGCTTCTTCCAACTGCTTCTTGGCATCGTCAGCTTCGGCCTTGGAAGCGCCTTCTTTGACGGTAGCCGGTGCGCCATCAACCATATCCTTGGCTTCTTTCAGACCGAGACCAGTGATCGCCCGCACTGCCTTGATGACATTCACCTTTTTCTCACCCACCGCAGCCAGCACCACATTAAACTCGGTTTGCTCTTCCACAGCAGCAGCAGCGGCAGCGGGCGCTGCAGCGACCGCCACGGCAGCAGCGGCAGACACACCAAATTTTTCTTCCATCGCAGCCACCAGTTCGACCACGTCCATCACACTCATTTCGGCAATAGCATTTAAAATATCTTCTTTGGAAAGAGCCATGACTCTATCTCCTGTTACAAATGAATTACGTTTTAGCCGAAAACCGCTTATGCGGCGTCCTGCTGTTTCTGATCGCGAACGGCTGCCACCGCGCGGGTTACTTTGGTCGGCACTTCGTTAAACGTGCGCACCAACTTGGTAACCGGAGCTATCATGACGCTCACCAGCTGACCCAACGCCTGATGCAGGGTCGGCAGATTGGCAAGCACATCGAGTTGCTCCTTGCTAAGCATTTGGCCACTGATGGATAGCGCCTTAACTGAAAAGTGTTCGTTAGTTTTCGCGAACTCCTTAAACAGTCTCGCCGCAGCACCTGGATCTCCCATGGAAAAACCAAACAGGGAGGGTCCGACCAGCGCGGCCTCGACACATTCAAACTCTGTGCCGACAAACGCGCGCTTTGCCAGGGTGTTTTTGACGATGCGCAGGTCAACGTTATTTTCCCGGGCTTGCTTGCGCAGCTCGGTAATAGCAGTAACGGTGACGCCACGGGCATCGGCAATAACCAGTGACAATGCATTAAGGGCAGTCTCGTTAACGTCTGCGACAATCGCTTTCTTGTCTTCGAGATTTAATGCCACAAAAATATCTCCTGGATTTGCTGGGTAGTT
>JBFJMM010000037.1:0-13334 GCA_041633885.1 Porticoccaceae bacterium | reverse complement strand
GGCGCCACCGCCCGGGGTTCTGGAACTAAACTTTATCGAGGAAAGCTGGGTCAAAGTGGTTGACGGCAGCGGCGCGGTGCTGGTTATGACACAAGAGCGTGCGGGCGCCCGGCTGTCGTTGAAGGGGCAACCGCCATTCCGTTTAATTCTGGGCAATGCCCCTGGGGTAACGGTCAATTATCGCGGTGAGCGCGTTCCGGTGACGGATATTAATCCGCAAACCCGTGCTGCGCGCCTCGTGGTGGGACAGTAGGCAACTGCGTATGAACACCCACTCGCCAATTCAACGCCGCAAGACCCGCCAGGTGATGGTGGGTAATGTGGCGGTGGGCGGCGATGCACCCATTTCCGTACAGAGCATGACCAACACCGAAACTCTGGACGTGGCCGCCACGGTTGCGCAAATACAGAGTCTGTGCGACGCGGGTGCGGATATTGTGCGCGTCTCGGTGCCGAGTATGGCGGCCGCCGATGCGTTTGGCGAAATTCGTAAACAGGTGACTGTACCGCTGGTGGCGGATATCCATTTCGACCATAAAATCGCCCTCAAGGTGGCCGATATGGGGGCCGACTGTCTACGTATTAACCCGGGTAATATTGGCCGCGCGGATCGGGTTCGCGCGGTGGTCGAGAAAGCGCGGGACACCAATATTCCCATTCGCATCGGCGTCAACGCCGGTTCCCTGGAAAAAGACCTGCAACGCAAATACGGTGAGCCGACGCCCGCAGCGCTGGTGGAGTCGGCGCTGCGCCATATCGACATTCTGGAGCGCATGGATTTTCACAATTTCAAATTGAGTATCAAGGCATCCAACGTGTTTATGGCGGTGGCCGCCTACCGGTTGATATCGGCGCAGATCGACAACCCGTTGCACCTGGGTATCACCGAGGCCGGTGGTCTGCGCTCCGGCACGGTCAAGTCTTCAATCGGCATGGGTATGCTGTTGATGGAGGGTATTGGCGACACCCTGCGCGTGTCGCTGGCGGCGGACCCGGTGGAAGAAGTAAAAGTTGGCTGGGACATGCTAAAAAGTCTGGGCCTGCGCAGCAAGGGCATTAATTTTGTCGCCTGTCCCAGTTGTTCGCGGCAGAACTTTGATGTCATCCGGACCCTCAACGAGCTGGAGCGGCGTCTCGAAGATGTGTCCGAACCCCTGGATGTGGCGATTATCGGGTGTATTGTCAACGGTCCGGGCGAAGCCAAAGTCGCCGAGCTGGGTTTGACCGGCGGTGCACCCAAAAACTTGCTGTATGTGGATGGTAAACCCAGCGTTAAACTCGGTCAGGAAAATCTGGTCGACGAACTGGAGCGCGCCATTCGCCACAAGCTCAACGAAAAAGCGCTGGCGGCCAGTCGGGTCATCGCAAAATCCTGATGAATAATTAACGGATAACAATGTCGGAACAAATACAGTCCTTGCGGGGCATGAACGATCTTTTGCCCGAACAATCCGCCAGCTGGCAATATCTTGAGGCAACCGTGGCCCGCTTGTTGGGCAGTTACGGTTACCGCGAAATTCGTTTTCCAATCGTTGAAAAGACCGAACTATTCCGGCGTTCGATAGGCGCGGTTACCGATATTGTCGAGAAAGAAATGTACACCTTTCTCGACCGTAACGACGAAAGCGTCACATTGCGTCCCGAGGGTACGGCCGGTTGTGTGCGCGCATGTGAACAACATGGACTGCTTTACAATCAGGTTCAGCGGCTCTGGTACAGCGGCGCAATGTTCCGCTACGAACGACCGCAGAAAGGCCGCCTGCGACAATTTCACCAGTTCGGTGCCGAAGTGTTCGGCCTGGATGGTCCGGACATCGACGCGGAGTTGATTGTGATGACCGCGCGTTTATGGCGCCTGTTGGGTATTGACCAACATCTGGAACTGCAAATCAATTCTCTCGGCGATGTTGCATCCCGCGCGCGTTATCGCGAGGCGCTGGTGGAGTTTTTGAACTCACGCCGCGAACATCTCGATGCGGACAGCCAGCGGCGACTGGAAACAAATCCTCTGCGTATCCTGGACAGCAAGAACGCGGACACTCAGGCATTACTTGAATCGGGGCCGACTCTGCTGGATTTTCTGGATGCCGATTCGCAACAACATTTCGCCACGTTGCAACAATTATTGAGTGCGGCCGGTGTGGCTTACCGTATTAATCCGCGCCTGGTGCGCGGACTGGATTATTACGGCAAAACGGTTTTTGAGTGGGTGACCGACAGTCTGGGTGCTCAGGGCACGGTGTGTGCAGGCGGTCGTTACGACGATCTGGTGCAGCAGCTGGGAGGTAAACCTACGTCGGCGGTTGGTTGCGGACTGGGTGCGGAGCGACTGGTGCTGTTGCTTGACGCCGTCGGAGCGCTACCGGATAGTGTCGCCCGGCAACTGGACGCCTATCTGGTGGCGGTGGGTGACGTGGCGTCGGCGGCTCTGGCGTTTGGCGAACGACTGCGCACGGCCTGTCCCCAGGTGCGCATCCAGAATCATTGCGGAGGTGGTGGTTTCAAACAACAGATCAAGCGGGCGGACCGCAGCGGGGCGCAGGTTGCGCTGATTTTGGGCGAGGATGAAGTGGCGGCGGGCAAGGTCACGGTAAAATATTTGCGCCGTGACGTCGCCCAGCAAACCCTGTTGGAGGGTGACGCGGTAGCGCTATTAAACAGGGAGTTTGCGAGTCGCACCTGAGCACATCTAGCGGGCGGTGTGGATGTTGATTGGCGCCCCCATTTTGAAAAATTGAACGTTAACAAAGTTAGTGCATATAAAGAGGTGGAATTTAACTGTGGCCGATCATCTTACTGAACAAGAACAGATGGAAATGCTCAAGCGCTGGTGGAAGGAGCGCGGCGCGCAAACCCTGTTACTGGTTGTCCTCGGTGTAGGCGGCTGGTTTGGCTGGCACCAATGGCAGGATTATAGCGATCGCAAAGCCCAGCAGGCTTCGTTGCTGTACGATGAACTGTTGACCCTGGCAACCGCTGCGGAGCAACCCAGTGCGGAGCAACGTGCCCGGCTGAACGAATTGGCCGGGGCCTTGAAAGAACAGCACGGGCGCAGTCAGTACGCGCATTATGCTGGTCTGGTGCTGGCGCGTCAGGCCGTCCTTGATCAAAACCTGGAAGCTGCGGAAACGGAGTTGCGGGCAGTTATGGACGCAGCCGATGAAGAACTGGCGGCAGTAGCTGGTCTGCGACTGGCGCGGGTTCTGGCGGCGCGCGGTGCCTACAGCGAGGCACTGACGGTGCTGGAAAGGGACGTGCCAAAGGCGCTGGCAAGTCAGTATGCCGAAGTGCGTGGCGATACGCAGATGCTGAGTGGTGATCTGGTTGCCGCGCGCGCCGCCTATCAGTTGGCGCTCGATACCCTCGGCACCCCCGACGATAACGTGCGCGCCGTGCTGGAGCTCAAACTCAACCAGGTGTTGCTGGGCGATGTAACACCACAATCTGATATAGACGTGGTTTCCGAGGAGAATGCTGAATGAAACACCTGTCGTGGCTGTTGTGTGTGGTCTTGCTGTCCGGTTGTAGTGCGTTGAAATTCTGGGAAAGTGACGGTGACGACGCGGAGGACAGCCCCACAAAAATGGCGGAGCTGGTTAGTTTTGACGAGGAAATTACCGTGCGCAAGCAATGGCGCACCGGGCTTGGCGGCGGTCAGAAAGGCTATCTCGCCACGCTGCATCCCGCCATCGACGGACAGGCTCTGTACGCGGCAACCCACGAAGGGGCCGTCGTGGCGCTGCGTACCGAGGATGGCGACAGACTGTGGCGCACTGAGCTCGACACATCCCTCAGCGGCGGTGTGGGTCTGGGTGGCGGTCTGGTGTTGGTGGGTAATGCCGACGGCGCGGTCATTGCTCTGGACGCGGAGAGTGGCGCCGAGCGGTGGCGCGCGGTGGTCAGTAGCGAGGTGTTAGCTGCCCCCGCGGCCAACAGCAATATTGTTGCCGTGCAAACCCAGGACAGTAAACTGTATGGCTTGTCGATTGACACTGGCGCGGTGGTATGGCGCTTTGATGTGGACGTGCCGGTACTGACACTGCACGGCACCGGTTCCCCCGTCGTTACCGACACGATGGTGGTGGCAGGCTTTGCCAACGGCAAAGTATTTGGTGTGGAAGCGAGCACCGGCACCCTGTTGTGGGAGAGCCGCATTGCCGTGCCCAAGGGGCGTACCGAACTGGAACGTATGGTGGACGTCAATACACCGCTGCTGAAAAATGATGTGATTTATGCTTCCAGTTATCAGGGTCGTGTGGGTGCGCTGAGCCGCGGCACCGGGCGCGAACTCTGGTTTCAGGACAGTTCCAGTGTACTGCGTCCCGATTACGGTCTCGATCAGGTGTATGTGGTGGAAAGCGATGACCGGGTGCGTGCACTGCGCGCCAGTAGTGGGCAGGAGCTGTGGAGTAACGGGCAGTTAAAAAATCGCAAACTGAACGCGCCGGATACAGCCGGTGGCTATCTGGCGGTGGGCGATAGCGAGGGGTATCTGCATATACTGTCCCAGGTGGATGGCCATTTCATGGCGCGCATTCGCGTGGACAGCGACGGCCTGACCGTACCGATGGCGGCCGACGGCGAGACGTTGTACGTGCTGGATAACGGTGGCGATATCACCGCCTACCGCTTCGAAAATAAATAGCGCAGCGCGTCCCGCGCCAGTTGATCTAGGCGCGGGACTCCGTCCTGTGGGCGGTAGCGGCAGGCGGCAAAGTTAGTCTCCAGTGCCCCATTCGGGTAGAATGCGGCCTCCTTCATGTTAGTGACCGCCTACGCATCCCATGTTGCCTGTTATCGCCCTGGTGGGGCGCCCCAATGTCGGCAAATCCACGCTGTTTAATCGCCTGACCAAATCCCGCGATGCGCTGGTGGCCAACTACCCCGGACTGACGCGAGATCGACAGTACGGGGAGGGGCTGCTGTTCGGACGGCGTTTTATGGTGGTCGATACCGGCGGTATCGGTGGCGATGAACGGGGTGTGGATGCGGCGGCGGCCGCCCAGTCCCGGCTGGCTATCGAAGAGGCGGACGCAGTATTTTTTGTGGTAGATGCCCGCGCCGGACTCACTGCGGGGGATCACGCCATCGCCGTTCATCTGCGGCAGTTGGGTCGTCCGGTATTTCTGGTGGTTAACAAAATTGACGGCGTCGATCCGGACGCCGCGCTGGCGGATTTTTATTCGTTGGGTTTTGCCGATTTATTTCCGACCACGGCGACCCACGGGCGTGGTGTTAAACAGTTGATGGAGCATTTATTTGCGACATTTCCAGCGGATGCCGACAGCGCCGTGCCGCAAACCGCTGGCGACAGTATTCGCATTGCCGTCGTGGGGCGCCCCAATGTGGGCAAATCGACGTTGGTAAATCGCTTGCTGGGGGAGGAGCGCGTGGTGGTGTTCGACGAACCGGGCACGACGCGGGACAGCATTTACATCGATTACGAACGCAATGGACAACGCTATACGTTAATCGATACGGCGGGGGTGCGGCGGCGCAAAAACGTCAAATCTACGGTGGAAAAATTTTCCATCGTGAAAACCCTGCGCGCTGTCGATGATACTAATGTTGTGGTGTTGCTAATCGACGCCCACGAGGGCCTGGTGGATCAGGATATGCATTTGCTGGGCCACGCCCTCGACGCCGGACGGGCCATGGTGGTGGCGGTAAATAAGTGGGACGGCGTTGCGCCACAGCAGCGGGAGTGGATCAAAACCGAATTGCAACGGCGTCTGCGCTTCGCGGAATTTGCCGACATACATTTTATTTCTGCCCTGCACGGTACCGGTGTAGGGAACCTCTATAAATCCGTCCAGCAAGCGTATCGCGCCGCGACCGACACGCTTAGCACTAACCGTTTAACCCGCGTGTTGCAAGATGCGGTGACGGAGCACGCGCCGCCGATGGTCCACGGGCGACGCATCAAGTTGCGCTATGCCCACGCGGGCGGTCGCAATCCGCCGGTCATTGTGATTCACGGCAACCAGACCGACGCTGTCCCGGAGCATTACGTGCGCTATCTGGAAAAAACCTTTCGTCGCGCCCTCAATCTGCACGGCACGCCGCTGCGCATTCAGTTGCGGTCAGGGGAAAATCCGTACGCGGATCGCAAGAATAAACTCAGCTCTGGTCAGCCCGGCAAACGCCGCCGCCCAGTGGCCCCCGCCAAAAAATAAGCCGTGCGCTAACCGGCTGCACCAGTTGGGTTTATGGTGAAGCAGGTTGGCGGCGGGCCAGAATATCCTCTATTTCGTCCATCAAACGGTTGGCGCGGCGTATCACCGCCTGGTAAACCGCGGGAGTAGCCATGTCCACCCCTGCACGCTTCAGAATATCGTAAGGGTAGTCGGAACCGCCAGCCCGGAGGATGGACAGGTACGCCGAGCGTTCATGGTCTCCGCCCGCCAGAATTTTTTCCGTCAAATGGTAAGCAGCCGCCAGGGATGTGGCGTACTGATACACGTAAAAATTACGATAAAAATGTGGAACGTAAGCCCACTCCACGGTGTAGGCCTCGTCGATAATCATAATTTGGCGCTCGTGGCCGTGGTAGCGTTTCAGGAGGTCCCCGTACAGCTCGTTTAGTATGTCCGCCGACAGGGCGCCACCGTTTTCTACCCGTTGGTGAACGGCAAGTTCGAATTCAGCAAATTGTGTCTGACGGAAAAACGTGCCGCGTATGCCCTGCAGCTCCTTAAACAAAAAGTACAGTTTTTCGTCGTCGCTGGCAGCCTGTCCCCGCAAGTAGTCGTAGAGCAATATTTCATTGGTGATTGAGGCTATTTCCGCAATAAACGTCGCATAATCGGCCGTCTGAAAAGGCTGGCTCTCGTTGGCCAGCAGGCTGTGCATGGCGTGACCCCATTCGTGGGCGAAGGTCGAGAGGGATTCGAAATCGTCATTGTGGTTGAGCAATACATAGGGGTGGACATCGTAAGCGGCACCCATCACATAAGCACCACTGGATTTGTTTTCGCGGGGATAAATATGCATCCAGTTTTGCGCGAGGGCACGACGCAGTTTGCTGGTATATGCCGTACCCAGGGGGGCCAGCGCCGTGACGATAATGCGGCGACTTTCCGCAATGCCGTAGTGGGTTTGCAAATCGATCACGGCGGGGTAAATGTCGTAATAGTGACTGTCTTTGACGCCCAATATGCGCGCTCGTAGTGCGAGATAGCGATGCAGGGTATCGAGATTGTCGTTCACCGTGGTTACCAGTGTCAGGTATACCGTATCGGGAATATTATCCTGCGCCAGGGCGGCGTGAAGGGCGGAGGGATAATGGCGCGCTCGCGCGTGGAAAATGTTGGCTTTGGTATTGCCTTCCAGGGTGGTCGCGAGGGTTTGTTGAAAAGCCCGATAGGATTGCCAGAACTGATCGAAGACTAATTTTCGATCAGCGCGGTTCGCGGCGGCGCGGTATTTGGTGTACGCGGAAGCGGTCAGGGTTACCGCCGTGCCGTCCGCGAGGATCACCCGCGGGCGCGGTATTTCCGCGTTGGTCAGTATATCGTAGGTGTCCGCGGCGGCGAGCAGGGGGTTACGCGCCGCGGCGAGCAGCCCTTCCGCTTCAGCGGACAACAAATGCTTGCCTTTGCGCAGCGCGTTGCGAATCAGAAAATCGTAGCCCGCGAGGCGTTTGTCTTCGTCCTGCATGCGCGCCAGCGCGGCGGCACCAATGTGTTGCAAGGCGGGCTCGACAAAGCTGACTGTTTGCTCGAATTTACTGTAAAGCGTTTGCGCGATGGACTGCCGTTCCCGGTAAGCGGAATTACTGAGGTCCGTGTCTTTGGCCAGGAAACTGTACGTGTACATGCGCCACACTTCCTTATGCACGGCGGTGATTTTTTCCAGGCAGGAGGCCAGGTCAGTCGCACTGCGCGCCAGTAAGTCTCGGCACTGCTGTAGTGCGTCGATTTCCTTATCCAGTTTTTGTCGCGCCGCGTCCCAGGCCGGGACATCGGCGTACAGTTCGCTCAGATCCCATTCCTCCGGTTGCGCAAAAACCATTGCGCTGGTCGACAGCAGGCACGCGACCAGGAGACAAAAAACAAAATGAACGGCCTGCGTGGCGGACCCCGCGGTTGCTATTGCTTTCCGGGACATCAGCGCCCTCGCTTGCCGGGTTGGTGGTTTATCCGGGCGACGACACAATCCAGACTGCCGTCAACCACGGTGACTGTCAGGGCGTTTCCCACCTGTGTCTGGGTGACATGGCTCACCACCTGCTGATCGCGGTCCTGCACAATGGCGTAGCCCCTTTCCAGCGTGTGCAGTGGGCTTACGGTTTGTAGCAGGTTCATAATGTTAGCGAGTTGCTGGCGTCGGTGTGTCAGGGTGCGCTGGGCGGCGCGCTTCAGATTGTCATGGGTATGCGCAAAGCGTACCTGTAATTGACGCAGGCGATGGTCGGGTCGCTGTGCCTGCAGGCCATCCCTGCGCTGACGCAGATCGGCATGCTTGCGCCGCAGATTGGCGATCATGACGTTGGCAAGGCGAATTTCCAGGTGGTCGAGATGTTGCGCCCGCGCTGCGAGGTGATCCCGTGGATGGCGCAGACGTTTGCTGAGCCAATGCACCTGTTGCCGAGCCCGTCGCAGGTGCTGCTGTGCCTGCTGGGCAAACCACCGTCCGTAGCCGCTGATGGTGGCGTATAGCTCGACACCGTCTGGCGTCGCCAGTTCGGCGGCGGCCGAGGGCGTGGGCGCCCGTGCGTCGGCGACAAAATCGACGATGGTGGTGTCGGTCTCATGGCCGACCCCGGCGATGATGGGAATGGCACTGGCAGCCACGGCGCGGGCTACGGGCTCTTCATTAAACGGCCACAGGTCTTCCAGGGAGCCGCCGCCACGACACAGGATAAGCACATCGCAGCGTTGGTGCTGGTTAGCCAGATCGAGCGCCGCGACAATTTGCGCAGCGGCGGCAGCGCCTTGCACCGCGGTGGGGTACACCACCACCGGAACCACTGGGAAGCGGCGTTGCAACACGTGCAAAACGTCCTGTAATGCCGCGCCGCTGGCGGAGGTCACTACGCCGATACGCTGTGGAAACACCGGCGGGGCGCGTTTGCGTTCGACCGCAAACAGACCCTCGAGCGCCAGCTTGTTTTTGAGTTCGTCGAACTGACGTTGCAGGGCGCCGTGGCCGGCCTGCTCAATGTGTTCGACAATCAGTTGGTAGTCGCCCCGGTTTTCGTACAGCCCCACGCGCCCGCGGACTAACACCTGCATACCGTCCGTGGGACGCAGGGTGACGTTGCGTCCCCGTTGGCGGAACAGCGCGCAACGCACCTGCGCACCACTGTCCTTAAGGGTGAAATACCAGTGCCCCGAAGCGGGTTGTGCCAGGTTAGTTAATTCCCCTTCCACCCATATGGTCGATAAATGGGTCTCCAGCAACTGGCGCACCTTGCGATTCAAGGCGCTGACCGTGTAAACCTGACGCTGATCTGTG
The DNA here is from genome assembly GCA_041633885.1 of Porticoccaceae bacterium. Taxonomy (GTDB): domain Bacteria; phylum Pseudomonadota; class Gammaproteobacteria; order Pseudomonadales; family Porticoccaceae; genus JBFJKD01. Next base: position 3,875 of record JBFJMM010000037.1, on the reverse strand, counting down.
CTAGATGTTTGCCGTTGCATGGTTTCCATTGTAGGTGATGTCAGTACAACAACAAGTGAAGAATTTCGGCCCGGTTTTATTTCAGTTTACCGCTTGGGTGGGCATCGCTATAATGTCGCGTTTCCTCCATTCCATCGGGTCCGAGAGAGACCGTTATGTTGCGAATTGATCAGGAAGCACTTACCTTTGACGACGTTTTGCTGGTGCCCCGCTATTCGGAGGTGGTGGCCACGGACGTGAGTCTGCGCACCCGTTTGACCCGCGCCATTAACCTTAATATCCCGCTGGTATCCGCCGCCATGGATACGGTGACTGAAGCGCGGCTTGCCATCGCCCTCGCTCAGGAGGGTGGGATCGGCATTATTCACAAGAGCATGAGTATCGAGGACCAGGCCCTTGAAGTACGGGCCGTCAAAAAATTTGAGAGCGGCGTGGTCAAGGATCCGATCACCATCAATGCCGACGCGACCATTCGCGACCTGATCAGCCTCACCAAGATAAACAATATTTCCGGGGTGCCCGTGCTGCGGGATGGCGAGCTGGTGGGTATCGTCACCCGGCGCGACGTGCGCTTCGCAACGAATCTCGATGCGTCCGTCGAGAGCGCGATGACCCCGAAGGACCGCCTGGTGACGGTAGATGAAGGGGCCGACCCCGAATTGGTCAAGGGTTTACTGCACAAGTACCGTATTGAAAAAGTGTTGGTGGTGAACGACAAATTCGACCTGCGCGGTCTGATTACGGTAAAGGATATCGATAAGGCCGAGCGCTTCCCCAATGCCTGCAAGGACGATCAGGGACGGTTACGGGTAGGCGCGTCCGTCGGCACCAGCGCGGATACCGACCGGCGGGTCGACGCCCTGGTGGCGGCGGGCGTCGATGTGCTGGTGGTGGACACTGCCCACGGCCATTCGCGCAACGTGATCGAGCGGGTTCGCCAGATCAAGCAACTCTACCCCGACGTGCAGGTAATCGGTGGCAATATCGCCACCGGTGAAGCCGCGCTGGCGCTGGCGGAGGCGGGTGCCGATGGCGTTAAGGTGGGTATCGGCCCGGGGTCTATCTGTACCACGCGCATTGTCACCGGGGTCGGCGTGCCGCAAATTTCTGCGGTGGCTAACGTGGTGGCGGCCTTGCAGGGTACCGATATTCCGGTGGTGGCCGATGGCGGGGTGCGCTTTTCCGGCGATATCGCCAAGGCCATCGCTGCCGGCGCGCACTGCGTTATGATGGGTTCCCTGTTTGCCGGTACAGAAGAGGCGCCGGGCGAAATAGAGCTCTTCCAGGGGCGCACCTACAAGTCCTATCGTGGCATGGGCTCCCTCGGCGCCATGGCGCAACTTATGGGTTCGAGCGATCGGTATTTTCAGGATGCCAGCGCAGGTACCGAAAAACTTGTACCGGAAGGAATTGAGGGTCGGGTGCCGTACAAGGGCTCCGTGTCGGTCATCATTCATCAGATGATGGGGGGGGTGCGTTCCGCGATGGGTTACACCGGCAGCCCCGATATCGAAACCATGCGCCGCGAACCGGTATTTGTGCGGGCGACGTCGGCGGGTATTGGCGAGAGCCATGTGCACGATGTCAGCATTACCAAAGAGTCGCCTAATTACCCAGTGGGTGGACGCTGAGAGGCAGACCGTACAGGGTGGTGATCGCCAGTCGCTGGCGCGTTGGCGCAGCATGGTCGGGTGATATAAAGTGAACAGTAAGCGGGGCCGGGAGGCTCCGTTTTGCTTTGGGGTCAATACCCGGGCGGGCGCGACCCGCCTGGGAAAGTAATCGAATAGCGGGAAAGCAATGAAGACAGATATTCACGCGGCAAAAATACTGATTCTCGACTTCGGGTCTCAATACACCCAGCTGATCGCCCGTCGCGTTCGCGAGATCGGGGTGTACTCGGAAATCCGCGCCTTCGATATGACGGAGAGCGATATCCGCGAATTTGCGCCCAGTGGCATTATTCTGTCTGGCGGCCCCGAATCCACAACCGATGGGCAGGGGCCCCGGGCGCCGGCAGTGGTATTTGAGCTGGGGGTGCCGGTGCTCGGCATCTGTTACGGTATGCAGACCATGGCGGCGCAACTCGGTGGCGCTGTCGAGTCATCCGAGCAACGGGAATTCGGCTACGCGCGGGTTAATGTGCGCGGTCCCGGCGCACTGTTCCGCGACATCAGCGACCACATTAACCCACAGGACGGCACTGCCCTGCTCGACGTGTGGATGAGCCACGGCGACAAAGTGGTGAAGGCGCCAGCCGGGTTTGCCGTGCTGGCCGCCACTGATAGCTGCCCGATCGCCGCCATGGGCGACGAAGATCGTCATTTTTACGGCATTCAATTTCATCCCGAAGTCACCCATACCCTGCAGGGTCAGCGTATTTTTGCGCACTTCGTGTTGGACATCTGTGGTTGTGAAGCCCTGTGGACCGCGGCACATATCGTCGCGGACGCGATAGCGACAGTGCGCGCGCAGGTGGGGCTCGATAAGGTGATTCTGGGTTTGTCCGGCGGCGTTGATTCCTCCGTAGTGGCGGCGCTGTTGCACCGCGCCATCGGCGATCAGCTCACCTGCGTGTTCGTCGACAATGGCCTGTTGCGCAAGAATGAAGGCGATCAGGTGATGAATATGTTCGCCCGCCATATGGGCGTCACCGTGGTTCGGGTCGATGCCCAGGCGCTGTTTCTCGACAAGTTGGCGGGTATCGCAGACCCCGAGGAAAAGCGCAAGGTCATCGGCAACACATTTATCGAGGTGTTCGATCGCGAGGCGAGCCGGTTGCAGAACGTGGGCTGGCTGGCGCAGGGAACCATCTATCCGGATGTGATCGAATCCGCCGCATCGAAAACCGGCAAAGCCCACGTCATCAAGTCGCACCACAACGTCGGTGGTCTGCCCGAGACCATGCAGATGCAACTGGTGGAACCGCTGCGGGAATTGTTCAAGGATGAAGTGCGCAAAGTGGGTCTTGAACTGGGCTTGCCCTACGATATGGTCTACCGTCACCCGTTTCCTGGTCCTGGACTGGGGGTGCGTATTCTCGGTGCGGTGAACAGCGGCTACGCTGACATACTGCGGGAGGCCGACGCGATATTTATCGAGGAGCTTCACGCCGCCGATCTGTATCACAAGACCAGTCAGGCCTTTGCGGTATTTCTGCCGATCAAATCCGTCGGCGTGGTGGGCGATGCGCGCCGTTACGAGTACGTGATCGCGCTGCGCGCGGTGGAGACGGTGGATTTTATGACCGCCCGTTGGGCGCATTTACCCTACGAATTCCTGGAGCGGGTGTCGAGCCGCATCATCAACGAAATATCCGGCATCTCCCGGGTCGTCTATGACGTGTCGAGCAAGCCGCCGGCGACGATTGAGTGGGAATAGTCGCCACAGGCAGGTAGATATCGGCAACGGTTGCTTCTTTACCGCCGGATGAGGGGTAGTCACTGAGCGGTGCGACGAAGACGACCCTCGATTCAGCGCAGAAGTCTACGTCAGGAACGTCGGGTGGATGTATTGGCAACTGAATTCCCCTGCCACCTTTTATCTAATTTCGTATTGCAATGCCTCGGACTTACGCGGAGCTGGACATCGAAGAGTATTGAAAGATGCGTTGTAAAACAGCGCAGTCGTAGCACTCCAACCTACAAACATCGAGTTGCTGGACTGTCAGAATCGGACGTAAGGCGCCTCGATAGCCTCGAAATGACCAACCCATATCCAAAGTATGAGGACGGTCGCACAGGCTAGTAAGTAGAACAGGCGGCGGGCTAAAGGTGTCATTTCGTCCATACTCCGTGAGCGATGCTTGACAGCATGACGACATAGGTAAGCGAAGCAATGCGTAGCGTGGTCGGCCCGAAGTTGCGCTTTCGAGC
>JBFJMM010000036.1:0-13514 GCA_041633885.1 Porticoccaceae bacterium | reverse complement strand
GCATATCGGTATGCTCGCGGGCTGTGGCTGGTTACTCGGTATCGGCGCTGGCAAGCTACTGGCGGCGGCTGGAGCAACGCTGCCCGCCACCCAGGTCGCTGCGGGCCTGTCTCTGATGGTGGCGGTTGGCTACAGCCTGCTGGCTGGCTTTTCGTTACCTACCCAGAGAGCGGTAATTATGCTTGCAGTTTTTCTGGTGGGTCCCCTGTCGCGACGCAAAATCGCCCCGGGCGCGGGCTTATTATGGGCTTTGGCATTGGTGAGCATCCTCGATCCCCTGGCGGCCCTGAGTCCGGGATTGTGGCTATCTTTCACGGCGGTGGCTGGACTGATTGCCTATTTTAAACCGCGCCCCCGCCTGACCTGGTGGTGCCGCACGCTACTGGCGCAGGGCGTTGTGTTTTTTTCCCTGGCCGGATGGCTGCTGCTTTATCAGGGCGAAATTAATTTTATGGCGCCCCTGATAAATTTGTTTGCCATTCCCTGGATAAGTATCGCGGTGGTACCGCTGTGTTTACTCGGCGGCATACTGTTACCGTTTCACGACACCGCCGCCCAGATGTGCTGGATGCTGGCCGGGCATCAGCTGGAGTGGTTCGCGCACGGTCTGGCATGGGTCACCCGAGTGGCTGATACGTTGCGATTTAGCGTCCCGGGAGGCGCGCGGTGGATAACCGTGGTGTCTGTGGTGTTGGCAGGGATGTTGTTGTTATTACCCCGTGGACTCGGATGGCAGGCTCCCGGCTGGACGCTGTTGATAGCGCTATTTTGGTTGACCCCACCAGTACGACCTGCGCTGGCGGTGACGATACTGGATGTTGGCCAGGGGCTGGCGGTCGTGGTGGAAACGCCGCAGCAAGTGCTGGTGTACGACACCGGGCCAAAGTTTAGTGAGCGCTTTGATGCCGGGAGTGGGGTTGTTGCACCCTTCTTGCGACACCGCGGTGTGGCAGCCATTGATTTATTGGTGATCAGTCACAACGACACCGATCACGCCGGAGGCGCCGCCGGATTGTTGCGCTATTACCGGCCCTTACAAACCATTGCGCCCAGTGGATCGACCGGCATAAGGGCGACACAAACCTGTGCTGCCGGCCAGCGATGGGCGTGGGGAGATTTGCAAGTCGAAATATTACACCCTGGACGGACACCCGCAAAAAATGACAACAATCAATCTTGTGTCCTGCTGCTTCGCTATCGCACAGTAAATGTCCTGCTGACCGGTGATATGGAAGTTGCGGTGGAGTCGGCGTTGCTGGAAAAGGGGGTGTGGCCCAGGGACGTCACGTTACTGCTAGCACCACACCACGGTAGCAAGACCTCCTCCAGCACCGCTTTTGTGAGAAGGCTGCGCCCGCGCCATGTGGTCTTTTCCGCCGGATATCGGCATCACTTTGGCCACCCCCACAGCAGTGTTGTGGCCCGCTACCGGCAAGCGGGGGCCGAACTCTGGTCCACGGCGCAATCAGGTGCTGTGCGTTTTACCTGGGATACCAGTCTGGTGTTGAACGTGCAGGGACAACGTGATGTGGTGCAAAGGTATTGGCACTGACCAGCCGTTACGGGGAGTGCAAGTCGACGATTGTGGTAAAGTGGCGCATAATTTTTTGCCAAACAAGGGGCCGGCGTGTACGAATTATTGATCAGTGGTGGTTGGCTGATGCTGCCGTTAATGCTGTGCTCGGTGGCGGTACTGGGTATTGTCGTCGAGCGCTATCTGGCGTTGCGTCCGGCTAAAGTGGTTCCCGATAATCTTCTCGGGCAGGTCTGGCACTGGCTAAAAAATCATCAGCTGGATCGGGAAAAACTTCTCGAACTACGCAATTCTTCGCCCCTTGGCATTATTCTCGCCGCCGGACTGAGTAACTCGGGCCACGGTCGCGATGTGATGAAGGATAGCATTGAAGAAGCCGCCGCACAGGTGGTGCATCAGTTGGAGAGATACCTTGCGATATTGGGTACTATTGCCGCGGTCGCTCCGTTGATCGGTTTGCTCGGTACGGTGTTCGGTATGATCAAGGTATTTACCGCTATTATGCTGGAGGGATCCGGTAACGCTGGCGTGTTGGCCGGCGGTATTTCCGTAGCGCTCATAACCACAGCCGCAGGACTTTCCGTGGGTATTCCCGCGCTGGTCGCCCATCGTTATTTCGAGCGGCGTATCGACACGCTGGTGGTGGATATGCAGGACCAGGCGGTCAAGCTGGTGGACGCACTGCACGGCGATCGTCTGCTGCAGGCGGAGGAGGCCGCGAAGCAGTGAAATTTCGTCGCCGCCGGGCGCTCGACAACAGTATCAATGTGACACCATTGATTGATGTGGTGTTTCTGTTGCTGATTTTTTTTATGGTGTCCACCACGTTTACCAAGGAAACCCATCTGGTGATTGATTTGCCCGAGGCAACTGGCAAACCTGCTGAAGCTGTTCCGGATCATATTGAAATACTGGTCGCCAACGACGGTAGCTATTCCGTAAATGGCGTGGCCTTGATTAATCGTCAGGCGGAAACATTGGTCAGTGCCCTGCGTCAGCTGGGGGATGTCGATAAAAACAAACCGCTGGTAATCGCAGCGGATGCGGAAAGTAGCCACCAGGCGGTTGTCACCGCGATGGATGCGGCCGGGCAGGCCGGATTTGTACATCTGAGCATCACCACTCAGCTACCCCAAACCACCAGGTAATCGGCATTTTATGAACTCTGTTGCACCCGCCACACCCATCAGTAGTCTTGCGACCTATCTGCGCCTGCTCGGTTATTTACGCCGTTATGCCGTGGTGTTTGCTATCAGCGTACTGGGTTTATGGATGTTCAGTTTAATGCAAATCGCGTTTGTCGATCTGTTCGGCTACCTGATTAACGTGCTGACCGTGGTCACCGGCGAAAATGTCAACGACCTGCCCGCCAACATGACCGCCATAGATTCCGGATTAACGTCGCGTTTTGCTCAGTGGTACATGCGCGAAGGCGACGTGCTGGAGCAGAGCCGGGTGGTTGTGCCATTGTTCATGCTGATTCTTGCGGTACTGCGCGGCGTGGGTTTTTTGATTGGTAATTACGGCATGAGCTATGTTTCCCAGTCGATTGTCGATGGGCTGCGTAACGAAGTATTTGATAAATACACCCGCATGCCGAGCGCCTATTTCGATCAGAATATGAGCGGCCACCTGGTGGCGCAGCTGACATTCCACGTGGGTCAGGTGATGGGTGCCGTCACCAGCGCCCTCAAAGTGGTTTTGCGCGAGGGCGCGTTGGTTATCGGGCTGCTGGTTTATCTGATCTATCTCAACTGGCGGCTCGCAGTGATATTTTTGGTGATCATGCCGGTTATAGCACTCATCATCAATTCCGTCAGCAAGCGCTTTCGGCGGTTAAGCAAACGCATTCAAGGTGCGGCAGGGGAGATCACCCACGTCGCCCAGGAAACCGTGGCGGGTTATCGGGAAATGCATCTGTTTGGTGGTACCGATTACGAGCGCAAGCGCATGTACCACGCCTCGAAAACCAACCGGCGTCAAAATTTAAAATTGGCACTTACCGAAGGGCTGAGTACTCCGGTTATTCAGCTGTTGCTGGCCGGATCTCTGGGTCTGTTGATCTGGTTGGCTCTGACACCGGAAATTATTGCTTCGATGACCACGGGGGATTTCACCAAATTTTTATTTACCGCATCGCTACTGGCAAAACCGATTCGTCAGATCACCCAGATCAACAGCACCATTCAACGGGGTATCGCCGCGGGTTCCACCCTGTTTGAAACCCTGGATGGGATTGAGGAGCAGGATAGCGGGACAATCGAGAAGGAGCGGGTAGCGGGGCGCTTTGAGTTCAAACAGGTTAATTTTGGCTATGCCAGAGGTGACAGGGTTCTGCACGACCTGACGTTTTCTGTGGAATCCGGAGAAAGTATCGCCCTGGTGGGCCCCTCCGGGGGCGGTAAAACATCGCTGGTCAGTCTGATTCCCCGGTTTTATAACTACCAGAGCGGACAGATTTTACTGGATGGCACGGAGATCACCGCATACAGCCTTAAAAATCTGCGCGAGCAGATCGCGTTGGTGAGCCAGCACGTCACCCTGTTTAACGACACGGTGTATAACAATATCGCCTATGGTGAGTTGAAATCCGCATCCCGGGAGCAGGTCTACGAAGCGGCGCGCATGGCCTATGCCCTCGAGTTTATCGAGACCCTTGCCGACGGCTTTGACACTCTGATTGGCGACGATGGTGTCATGCTGTCCGGCGGGCAGCGACAGCGTTTGGCCATCGCACGGGCCCTGCTCAAGGATGCACCCATTCTGATTCTCGACGAGGCGACGTCGGCCCTCGACAGCAAGTCGGAGAGTTATATACAGTCGGCCCTGGAAACCGCCATGCGCGGTCGTACCACGTTTGTGATTGCCCATCGACTCAGCACCATCGAAAAAGCTGACCGCATTATGGTGCTGGAAAAGGGGCGGGTTGTTGAGCAGGGGAGTCATCAGCAATTGCTGGCTGAAAACGGGCGTTATGCACAGCTGTATCGGCAGCAATTTTCGGATGCTGTGGCGTAATTATGCGCGCCATCGAGCGGGCCTGGTACCAACCCCATAGCTGGACTCTCGCGCTACTGCCGCTGACAGGTATTTTCTATGCCGCCGCCCGTGTGCGACGCTGGGCGTTGTGTCGTCGTTATAATCAACGACAGTTTCCGGTGCCGGTGATTGTGGTCGGAAATATCGCTGTTGGCGGTACCGGAAAAACACCGCTGATCATCGCGCTGGTAGAGCAATTACGCGCACGGGGGTATCGCCCCGGCATCGTAAGTCGCGGTTACGGCGGCGCTGCTAATGGGCAACCGCAGCGGGTCACGGCGACTAGCGCGGCGGATTTAGTGGGTGACGAAGCCGCACTGATCGCCAGGGCTACCAGCTCCCCGCTGGTGGTCTGCAGGGATCGATGCAAGGCGATTGCCGAGTTATTGAGGCACGGCGATTGCGACCTGGTGTTGAGTGACGATGGATTGCAGCATTACCGAATGTATCGCGATATGGAGATCGCCGTGGTTGACGGGGTCCGTGGTTTTGGCAACGGCTACTGCCTGCCAGCGGGACCATTACGGGAACCCGTATCCCGATTGCACACTGTTGACGCGGTTGTCATCAATGGTGCTTCCGCCCGCGGGGGCGCAGTCTGGCCCGATGCTGGGGTCATGCAGGTGCGACCCACCCGGTTTCGGCACCTCGCAAGTGGCAGGATATGTTCCCTGGACGAGTGGAATCTGTCAAAAACTGTACACGCTGTGGCCGGCATTGGTAATCCACAGCGTTTTGCCGACACCCTGGCGGAATTGGGTTTTAGCGCCACATTGCAAAGCTATCCCGACCACTATAAATTTCGCCGGGCGGACCTTCAGTTTGCGGACGGTGCGCCCGTTATCGTCACCAGTAAGGACGCCGTCAAGTGTGAAGCCTTTGTCGATAATCATGTCTGGGCCCTCGAAGTGGCGGCTGACGTGCCCCAGACACTGCTCGACGATATTGTAAAAAACTTAATAAAATAATTTAATTAAATCAGGCAACTAATTGAATATTAAATATATTATTATAATTCCAGCCCGTTATGGCTCCAGTCGTCTCGAAGGCAAGCCACTCCGGGATATTGCCGGAAAATCCATGATACACCGCGTCTACGAGCAGGCCTCCAAAGGCGCGGCGGAGCGGGTACTGGTGGCGACCGATGATCGGCGCATCGTCGATGCGGTAGAAGCATTCGGCGGCGAAGCAGTTATGACCGCGACGACCCATAGTTCGGGCACCGACCGGCTCCACGAAGTGGCGGAGCACTTTGGATTTGCGGACGATACCATCGTCGTCAACGTGCAGGGCGATGAGCCGTTGATCCCGCCGCAGGTGATTGATCAGGTGGCGCGCAACCTGGCGCAACGCCCCCGGTTGGGGGTGGCAACCCTGAGTGAAGACATCGCAACGCACGCAGATTTTACCAATCCCAATGTGGTCAAGGTGGTAACCGATGCGAACTGCCTGGCGCTGTACTTTAGCAGGGCAGCTATTCCCTGGCCCCGCGACCATTTTCAGGAGGGACTCCAGACGCTACCGCAAGCATCCATCGCACAACGGCATATTGGTTTGTATGCCTACCGCGTGCGTACGCTCAGGCAATTTGTGCGCTGGCCAGTCGCACCACTCGAAGCAGTGGAAGCGCTCGAACAACTGCGTTTTTTGTGGCATGGCGAGGCGGTTCATGTCGCGCAGGCGGATGCGCCGGTACCTGGGGGTGTCGACACCCTTGATGATCTGCAGCGGGTGACAGCGTTGTTGCGTCGGGATGGGGATCAGTGACGCAGTTTTTGTTGTGGAATCGCGACGAGATTCTTTACCCATGAACCTGGCCCTGTGCATTCAACAAGATGTCCCTTTAACCACCTGCAATACGTTGGCCCTGACCTCCCGGGCAGAGTATTTTTGTCGCGTCACCAGCGCAGAATTGTTATGCGAAGCGCTGGAGTGGGCGCGAAACAAGTGCTTGCCAGTGACCTGCCTGGGGGGCGGCAGCAATATCGTGCTGGCCGGAGATTTAAGGGGCTTGGTGTTACTGATCGATATTGATGGTATGCAGGCTGTCGAGCGGGACAAAGATATGGTGCAGGTGTCGATCGGTGCCGGGAAAAACTGGGACGAGACGGTGCGCCACTGCCTGGCCCGCGGTTGGCATGGGCTCGAGAATCTCGCGTTAATTCCCGGTAAGGTCGGGGCCGCACCGATTCAGAACATCGGGGCCTATGGTGTAGAGCTGAGCGAGTCGTTGCTGGCGGTGCGGGCCATTGAGATCGATACGGGTGAAGTAGTTACCCTGTCTAAGGCCGATTGCAGTTTTGGGTATCGCGATAGTGTTTTCAAAGGACCACTGGAAAATCGTGTAGCCATCATGGAAATTATCCTTGGCCTCTCGACAACACCACGGTTACGTCTCGATTACCCGGCGTTGGCCCGGGAACTTGACGGGCTGTCCTCGCCGCTAACGGCTGAGCTTGTCTATGCAGCGGTGTGTTCCATTCGCCGCCGCAAATTGCCCGACCCGGCGGTATTGCCCAATGCAGGTAGCTTTTTTAAAAACCCACTGGTTAGTGATGATGTTGCCAAAGCACTGTTAGCCAGGTACCCGGAACTGGTGTGTTTTCCCCAGGACGACGGCCGCGTCAAGCTCGCCGCGGGTTGGCTTATCGAGCGTGCCGGCTGGAAAGGGCGGCGCAGGGGAGGCGTCGGCGTGCATATGGAGCAGGCCCTGGTGCTGGTGAATTATGGGGGCGGCACCGCGCAACAAATTCTTGCACTCGCAGAAGAGATTCGCGGTGACATACGCGATCAATTCGGGATTTATCTCGAACTTGAGCCCACAGTTTTGGGCCTATGATGCGATTATACGCAGTTAATACCCGATTCCTGTGGGTTAACCGATAAATTGTGAATCAACTTGCTCTGCTCAATGCGTTCGAGTGCATGCGGCTCCCGGGTGGTGGGTCTCTGCGATTCTGGTCGCAGTTTCTCGACGCAGATAGCGCCGATGCGTTGCTCAACAGTTTGTTGCACTCAGTGGTGTGGGAGCAAAGTCGCATAGTCGTAGCTGGTCGCCCCCACCTGATTCCGCGACTGAACGCATGGTTTGGCGATACGGATGCCCATTACGGCTATTCGGGGGTACGACTGTCGAGGCAGGACTGGCCCCCGGAACTGTCGCTGTTGAGAGAGAATATAAGCAAATTGACCGGCTCAGCTTTTAACAGCGCACTGCTAAACCTTTATCGCGATGGGCGGGACAGCGTTGCCTGGCACAGTGACGACGAACCGGAGTTGGGTACGGATCCGGTCATCGCCTCCCTGAGTCTCGGCGCGACGCGACGTTTTGATTTACGCACTAAAGCTACGCGGGGACGGCGGCAAATGCAGATACCGTTGACCCACGGTTCACTACTGCTGATGGGTGTCGGCACGCAACGGGTTTGGCAGCATCGCGTGGCCAAAACACTCGGCGATGCAGGGCCACGGGTTAACCTGACGTTCCGCAATATTCTGCGCGTGGTGTAATACCGGGCAAAATGTTAGTCTTTCGGAGGTATTTTTCAGGGTGAGGACAGGTCTTGCCGAAAGTCATCGTCATTGACGACCACGATCTGGTGCGTCTGGGAATTTGCGGATTATTAGGGCAAATTGCCGGCGTCGAGGTGGTGGCGCAAGGAGCCAGCGGCGAAGAGGCCATCGCGCTCGCTCGGGACTATCAGCCCGACATTGTATTTATGGATATCCGTATGCCCGGCATCGGCGGCCTGGAAGCGACGCGACGTCTGCTGCTGGCCAATGCCGCGCTGAAGGTGGTCGTGATCAGTGCGCTTAACGACGAGATGTATCCGGCGCAGTTGCTCAAGGCCGGGGCGGCGGGCTATATCACTAAAAATGCTGACGCTAACGAAATCCAGGAGGCGTTGCGGACGCTGGCTGACGGGCGGGTGTATGTCAGTCCGGCCATCGCGCAAATGATGGTGGTGCACGGCCTGTCTGGGAACCAGAAGCTGTCGCCCCTGGCACAACTTTCCGAACGTGAACTACAAATTGCGCAAATGCTAACCAGCGGTCATCGCGCTAACGAAATTGCCGGCGTGTTGAATATCAGCCCCAAAACAATTAACACCTACAAATACCGTATTTACCAAAAGCTCAACGTCAGCAATGATGTTGAGTTGACATTGGTCGCCGTAAAATACGGATTGGTTAATCCCAGTGAAGTGATATGACAATCGCGGGCGTATTTTTATTTGTCTACCAACTGTGTTTGTCCAAGATTTAATGCGATGGCCTTTGATTCAAAAACATTTCTCAAAAACCTGACCACGCGCCCCGGGGTTTATCAAATGCTCGACGCACGGGGGCAGGTTCTGTATGTGGGCAAGGCTGGCAACCTGCGTAATCGGGTCAGTAGTTATTTTCGAAAAACTGGTCTTACACCGAAAACCGCGATACTGGTAAGTCGCATTCACGGTATCGATGTGACTGTTACTGAAACCGAAGTGGAAGCGCTCATTCTCGAACAAAACCTTATCAAACAATACCGCCCCCCGTTCAATATTTTATTGCGCGACGACAAATCCTACCCGTATATTTTTTTGGCGACCGAAAAAGATTTTCCGCGTATTAGCGTTCACCGGGGGTCCAGACGGGGCAAAGGCATTTATTTTGGCCCTTATCCAGGCGCTTCGTCTGTCAGGGAAAGCCTGGGGTTTTTACAAAAAACCTTTAAGGTGCGCCAATGTGAGGACTCATTCTTCAAAAACCGCACGCGTCCCTGTCTGCAGTATCAGATCAATCGCTGCACCGCGCCCTGTGTCGGATTGATCAGCAAAGAACATTATGCGCGGGATGTGCGGCGCACCCGGATGTTTCTGGAAGGCAAAAATCAGCCGCTAATGCGTGAGTTAGAGCATGGTATGGACGCAGCGGTGGAACGTCTGGCGTTCGAGGAGGCCGCTGTATGTCGCGATCAAATCGCCGCGTTACGCGAAGTGCAGGCGCAGCAGGTGATAGAGTCGGGGCGAGGAAATGTCGACGTCGTGGCCGGCGCTGTTGACGGCGGGGAGGCCTGTGTACACATACTGTATATCAGGCATGGCCGTATACTGGGTAGCCGCAGCTTTTACCCGAAAACGCCGCTGGACATGGAGCGTGCGGATGTCCTGGCTGAATTTGTCCCTCAACACTATCTAAAAATGAGTGGCGGCGTTGATATTCCGGGAGAAATTATTCTGAGCGAATCTCCAGCGGATAAAACTGTGCTGGAAAATGCGCTGTCCAGCGTCGCCAAACGGCGCGTAGTGCTCAAGACCCCGGTGCGGGGCACTCGCGTCAAATGGCTGGAACTGGCAATACGCACCGCACAACAAAATTTGACGGGGCGTTTGGCGGCGCAACGGGCGGTGGATAATCGAGTAGACGCGTTGCGTCAGCTACTTGGGTTGGCACAGGCGCCCGAGCGCATGGAGTGCTTCGATATTAGTCATAGCAGCGGTGAGGCGACCGTCGCATCCTGCGTGGTATTTAATCGGGAAGGTCCACTAAAAACGGATTACCGACGGTTTAATATTTCCGGTATACAGGGTGGAGACGATTACGCGGCGATGGAACAGGCGCTGCGCCGACGCTATATACGGTTGCGATCTGGCGAGGCGAAACTGCCGGATGTGCTGTTTATCGATGGTGGCAAGGGGCAGCTGCGGGTGGCGCGCAAGGTGCTCGACGAGCTGGCAATCGAGGCAGTTACTCTGGTGGGCGTGGCAAAAGGCAGCAGTCGCAAACCAGGCCTGGAAACCCTGTTACTTTGCACCGTGGATATTGAGCGAGAGATTGTTCCGGACGCGGCCAGTTTGCTGCTGATTCAGCAAATTCGCGACGAAGCCCATCGTTTTGCCATTACCGGCCATCGTCAGCGGCGGGACCGTCAGCGCCGCACCTCGGTGCTCGATGGCATCCCGGGTGTGGGCCCGCGGCGTCGCCGGGAGTTATTACGCTTCTTTGGTGGCAGTTCAGCGGTGGCCAAGGCCAGTGTCGCCGATCTGATGCGGGTTCCAACAATTAATCGAAAAGTCGCTGAAACTATTTACAGTATTCTGCACAGCGAGTAACGTGCGCAGCAACCGACGGATCCTCACTCTATGTACAATTTGCCTAATTTGATCACCTTGCTCCGCATCGTGCTTATTCCGCTGCTGGTGATTGTTTTTTATTTGCCGTGGGAGTGGCGATATGTCGCCAGCGGGGCGCTATTTGGGCTCGCGGCGATTACGGATTGGCTGGACGGTTACCTGGCGAGAAGGCTGAATAAAACCACGCCATTTGGCGCGTTTCTGGATCCCGTTGCCGACAAGTTAATCGTCGCGGTGGCATTAGTCGTATTACTGCAAAGTCAGGCAACGACCTACTTTGCAATAGCGGCCATGATCATCATCGGCCGGGAAATAGTGGTGTCCGCGTTGCGGGAGTGGATGGCGGAACTAGGTAAGCGCGCCAGCGTGGGCGTATCCAATTTGGGCAAAGTGAAAACCGGTTTTCAAATGGTTGCGATTATCGTGCTGTTAACCTTTAACCCCTTGGCGTTCCCGGTCATGCATACCCTGGGTCTTAGCTTGCTATACGTAGCGGCGATATTGACTATCTGGTCGATGCTGTTGTATTTGAAAATTGCCTGGCCAGAATTTCAAAAACATTCTTAACGCCGCCAAATCCACCTGAAATACCGAAAATTAACCCAGCTAAAAGGGCAAATGGCTGTTCATCCAGCGGGGCCTCGGGTACAATTTCGCCTCTTTTGGGCTGGGTGGCAGAGTGGTCATGCAGCGGACTGCAACTCCGTGTACGCCGGTTCGATTCCGACCCCAGCCTCCAATATGAGAGCGGCAGCCTAAAGACGTCGTGAATGTCCCATGAAAAAACTGGCCGCTGTACAGCGATCCAGAGGGGTCCACGGCAACTAGCCGGTCTCGACGCGCTGACATACAGGCAGGATAGCAAGCGAGTGATTGATGGGCGGGGTCTGACGACCCAATAATACTATAATTGTAGTTATGTGTAGAAGATTTGCCCGGGTGGCGAAATTGGTAGACGCAAGGGACTTAAAATCCCTCGGCTGGTAACGGCCGTGCCGGTTCGACCCCGGCCCCGGGCACCAACGGGTTGTATTACCCGCAACAATCACCGATTAAATTTTTTTGCCTGCTTGTTTGTCCAGCGGATGTTCACTGTTGGATGAGCTAGACTGGTCGGCGCTATAACGCTCAGCGGACCCGTTGCAGGTCTGGCTCGAGCCGAGTAGTTTACAGGCTACATTGCGTTGACAATTGGCGGATAAACAGGAGGTTCCGGTGGGAGAGCTGGACGGTAAGGTGGCCATTGTTACCGGCGGTGCAAGCGGCATTGGCGAAGGTACTGTGCGTCTGTTTGTGGAGGAAGGGGCGCGGGTTGTGATCGCTGATATGCAGGCTGAACGAGGTCGCGCATTAGCTAAATCCCTCGGAGACAATACACGGTTTATTGCCGTGGAGGTGCGTCAGGAAACCCAGGTTGCCGCGGCGATTGAATTGGCCGTATCGCAGTGGGGGCGTCTCGATTGTCTTTTCAATAATGCCGGGTTTGGCGGGGTGCTCGGACCCCTGGAGGAGACGCCGGTCGATGAATTTGATATGACTTTCGATGTGCTGGTGCGCGGTGTGTTTTTAGGCATGAAACACGCCGCGCCGGTGATGAAGCAACAGGGCTTCGGCAGTATTATCAATACCGGGAGTATCGCTGGTCTGGTGGCCGGTTACAGTCCCCACGCTTACGCCGCCGCAAAGGCCGCAGTGATCCAGCTCACAAAATCGGTTGCGATGGAATTGGGCGAGCACCAGGTGCGGGTTAACTGTATCTGTCCTGGCTTTATTGCCACGCCTCTTGCGGCGAACACGGTTGGCAAGGCCGACGAGCTGATCGAAAAGAGCCTGCCAGCTTTTAGCAACGCGCAAGCCATTCCGCGGGCGGGAAGGCCCGTGGATATCGCGCAGATGGCTTGCTGGCTGGCGGGGGACCGCTCGACTTTTGTCACAGGTCAAAGCTTTGTGGTGGATGGTGGGTTTGCTGTAGGGCAAAAATGGGCCGACCAGCCGGAATTCCAGAAAGCGTATCATCCCATCAAAGTCTACCGGCCAAATTAACCTTTCGCGGTTTGCCCCCGTCCCCTGGCGTTAACCGTTGGCCAGGGCGCGGCCCTGGCTTCGGAACAGCTTCAGCTTGCCGTCGGAGCAAGGCCTTTTTCAAACAGCCCTACCATTTCTTTTGCAATTTGTTGCGTGGTCAGGGGCCCGTCAATCTGGTACCACTTGGTCATCCAGTTCATGGCACCAAAGATGGCAAAACAGGTGATTTTCGGATCACACTGGCGGATGGAGCCATCGTTAATGCCGACATTAAGTATCTCTCGCAGGACCCCATCCACCTTCACATACAGGGGCTCGATTTTCTTCTGATACTTAAGGGACAACGGCTCCGGGCCGGGATGGGCGAGGCAGCGACCAAATTCGTCGTCAAATATGGAGGTAAACAGCTGAATAAATTGTTTGAATTTTTCGATCCCCAGGGTAGGAGTTTTGAGAATTTCCGAAGAGTTTTCGAGTAATTGCGTGATGGCGGTGAGCAAGCACTGGTAGAGAATATCCTCCTTGTTTTCCACGTAATAATAAAGGGTGGGTTTGGTCACCTGGAGCTCTAGCGCCAGGTCATTGAGGGAGGTCTCGCGAAACCCGTTCTGATTGAATAGATTGCCTGCAGTGCGCAGGATCGCCAGGCGCTTCAATTGATGCTGTTCATCGCGGCTTTGTACGCTCTTGCCCCAGCGTGTTTTTCCAGTGTTATTTTTAAGGGCCATGGATTTTTCCAATGATGAGTTGCAGTGATGGTGCAGTATACGCCAGTTTCCGGCATTGTTACTAAATCAGGT
>JBFJMM010000035.1:0-13632 GCA_041633885.1 Porticoccaceae bacterium | reverse complement strand
CGGAGGATGGCGTGGGCCTGCGCAGTGCTGGTTTGAAATCGGTGCTGGTGCGATGCGATTTCGTTGCTGGCGGGTTGGCACACCGTCGTCGTTTCGGCGGAGGGCACGGTCAGGCAATTGCCAGGGCTATCGGCATTCGCGGTGGGCGCAGTCTGGCAGTTGCGGATCTCACAGCGGGACTGGGTCGCGACGGATTCGTGCTGGCCACCCTGGGGGCTCGGGTGTGGATGATGGAGCGTCACCCGGTAGTATCGGCACTGCTCGCCGACGGTCTGGCCCGGGCTGTCGTGGCCGCACGGGACGACCTGGCATTGCGGGGTATATTGGCGCGCCTGACGCAGGTCGTCGGCGACGGCACAGAGTGGTTGCGGCAACTCGCCGCCACTGAGCGGCCGGATGTGATCTACCTTGATCCCATGTTTCCCGAGCGCGGCAAAAGCGCCAGGGTAAAAAAAGACATGGCGGCCCTTCAGGACATTGTAGGCGCGGACGCTGACGCAGATCAGCTGCTGTGCGCGGCGCTAACCTGTGCGCGCTACCGGGTGGTGGTCAAGCGCCCACGGCTGGCGCCGGTGCTCGGTGCTGCGCGCCCGGGCTACAGCCTCGCGGGGAAGAGCACCCGTTACGATATTTACCCGCTGCGTAAATTACCAGACTAGCGTCGCTCACAGTTTACGTTTCGCCCGCAGCGCCAGATAGGTGCCTGCAATAATTAGTGCCAGCCCGAGCAAGCCGGTTACGGACCACTGATAATCTTCAAAAATAGTCGAAAGTGCGAGGGCCACCACCGGAAACATCAGAAAGGTATAGCCGGCTTTGTCTGGCCCCACCAATCCGATCAGCTTGAGGTAGCACACGAAGGCGATCGCCGTGCCGAATACACCGAGGTATAACAGGGACAGGGTATAGCGTGCCGTCTGTTCAAACGCGAACGGAGTAGCAAATGCTGTGAGTACAATAAACAGTGCCAGGCATCCATAGAACAACCCCCAGGCGTTGTAGGGAATCACCGGGATAGAACGGTTAGTGCCGATATAGGTCGCGGTAACGCTGCCGATTGAGGCGCATATGGTTGCGGTCAGGGCGATCAACAGTCCGGTCAGGCTCTGGTCCTGAAGTGACAGCTCTGACAGCTCCCCGGAGAACAGCAGGACAATGCCGCATATTCCCACCAGCGCTCCCCATACTACCGTGAGATTAATGCGGTAACCCAGCATCAGTCGCGCTGTAAACAGGTTAAAAAACACGATGGTCGAAAACACCACGGCAATGAGCCCAGTGGTTAAAAAAGCGGCCGCCTGGTAGACCAACCAGTAGTTGACTGAAAACAGAAACACACCGAGAAACATAAACACCAGGTGGTCGCGCAGGGCAAAGCGCAGTGGTATCCCTCGCACCATACACCAGGCGAATAACAGCACTGTGGCGATGCCATTGCGGTATAACACCGAGGCGCCTGGATCCACTTCTCCGAGCTGCCATTTAACCGCCACCCAGGTCGAACCCCAGATCAATACGGTGGTTGCAAAAAGGAAAAAAACATTCATTCACGTAGGCCTTATGTGGGCTGGGCGCGGCCAGGGTTGTACGGGCGAACCCGAACAGTAAGGGTGCGGAGCTATGAGTATCTTGTTGTGGTGGGCTCGAACCATACGGTCTCGAAGTCGGGGGAGCGCTTTATTTTCGGGTTCTGGTGCTCGCGCCCGCATCCACTAATAACTTGCGCAGTATCTGCTGATAAATTTCCCCGAGTGTGTCGAGGTCGGCCGCGGCGACACACTCATTAACCTTGTGAATGGTGGCATTGACCGGTCCGAGCTCGATCACCTGGGTGCCGAGGGGCGCGATAAAACGCCCGTCGGATGTGCCTCCGGCCGTGGACAGTTCGGCGCGCAGCCCGGTCACTTCGAGAATGCTGCTCACAGTAGCGTCTACCAGTACTCCCGGCGCTGTTAAAAAAGGCTCGCCGCTGTGGTTCCAGGTTATCGTGTAGTCGAGATGGTGGCGGTCGAGAATGGCCTGCGTACGATTTTGCAGCACTGGCGCCGTCACCTCAGTGGAGTAGCGAAAATTAAACGACAGGTGCAGTTCGCCGGGAATGACGTTGGTCGCTCCAGTCCCCGCATTGATGTTTGAAATCTGCAGGCTGGTGGCGGGGAAAAATTGGTTGCCCTGATCCCACACTTCGCCGGTCAGAGCGCACAATGCCGCGAGGGCGCGATGAATCGGATTGTCGGCCAGATGTGGATAGGCCACATGACCCTGAACGCCAACAACGGTTAATTGCGCGCCGAGGGAGCCGCGCCGACCGTTTTTTACGGTATCTCCCAGCGCCTCGCTGCTGGAGGGCTCGCCGACAATACACCAGTCGGGGACTAATGACTGCGCGCGCAACCATTCGACCACTTTCACCGTGCCATTTATGGCTGCACCCTCTTCGTCGCTGGTCAGCAAAAAGGCGACGCGCCCGGGATGTTGCGGGCATCTGTCCACAAAGGCTTCCACGGCGGTAATCATCGCTGCCAACGAGCCCTTCATATCGGCGGCGCCGCGGCCGAACAGCACGCCATCTTCGATGGTTGGTTCAAACGGGGCATGTTGCCACGCGTCCAGAGGGCCGGTGGGCACCACGTCGGTATGGCCAGCAAAGCACAGCATCGGTCCGTCCTTCCCGCGCACCGCCCACAGGTTGTCGACATCGTCGAAGGGCAGGTGCGTGATGCTGAAGCCAATAGCTTCCAGGCGCTGTGCGATGAGTTGCTGGCAGCCCGCGTCCTCCGGCGTTACCGAGGGGCGACGCATCAGATTGCAGGCCAGTTCGACGGTGGGCGACAGCTTGGTCATCGGCGCATCAATGCCTGAGTAGTTACCGAGGTCCAGGTTGAGGATTGGGCCAAGGTGCGGTTAAAAGATAGCAGTGTAGCGGCCCTGACGATAAAAGGAAGTCCCGATTGTACGACCAGAGAAAAAGCCGGGAGGGTCTGAGTCTGGTATTGAAATCGGTGGCGTTGCCGGCATGGTTAGTCAACAATAGCCCGCGCCCGAATCGGGCTCAGGTGCGGGGGTGACGATGTTTAGAATTCGCAAAATCCACGACGATGTGTCGATCGCCAACCAGCATGCGCTACGGCAGGTTGCGGACATCATACGCGAACAATTTCCACTGGCAACGCCCGAAGAAATAGAAAAGTTATCGGATCAGCTGCGCGATCCGCTGAAATACCGGTTTCGGTCGCTGGTGCTTGTCGCCGAGGATATGCGCGACAGGGTCAGGGGTTTTGCCCTGTTTCTGCACATGCCGGACTTGCAATTCGGATACCTCGAGTTTATCTCTGTCGCACCTGGAACAACCGGGGGTGGTCTGGGCGGAATATTGTATGAGCGGGTGCGCGAGGAGGCGGCATCCCTTGGTTTGCTGGGGGTATTCTTCGAGGTGCTGCCAGACGAACCCCAGTTGCTTACTAATCCGGAATTACTGCCGCAGAACAGGGCCCGTTTACGCTTCTACGAACGGTATGGGGCGCGACCGATACTGAACAGGGAATTTGAAAAACCGGTTACCGGCGCGGATTCCAATTTGTTTTTCCTGGTGGTCGACACCCTGGGGCAGGACACAAAAATCAGTCGCTCCAAAATTCGTAAAATTGTGCGAGCCATACTGGAACGGAAGTACGGCGCGTTGTGTAGTGAAGAATACATTCAGGCGGTGACAAAATCGTTTCAGGACGACCCCATTGAGTTGCGTAAACCGCGCTACGGAAAAGGTAAGGGGGTTGCGCGCGAGGTGTCCACGACGGCACAGGTCGAGAGTATCCCGATAGTACTCAACGAGGGGCACGAAATTCACCACGTGCGCGACCGTGGGTATGTGGAAGCACCGGTAAGGGTAGCGAATATCTGGACGGAACTGGAAAAGACCGGTTTTTTTACGGGGTCAAGCCGCGCAAATCCGGGGATAAATTGCTGAAAGAAGTACACGACGCCAGGTACGTCGATTATCTGCGCCAGGCCTGTGAGCGCGTACCCGCCGGGAAATCCATTTATCCAGCGGTGTTCCCGTTGCACAACCCGTTGCGTGAACCCAGGGATCTGGATATTCGCGCCGGGTATTTCTGCATGGATACCTTTACGCCGTTGAATAAAAACGCCTATCTGGCGGCGCGCGGTGCGGTGGATTGTGCTGTGACCGCGGCGCAGGAGGTGCTGGGTGGCAGACAATTTGCCTATGCTCTGGTGCGACCACCGGGCCATCATGCGGAGCGCCGTGCGTTTGGCGGGTTTTGTTATTTTAATTCCTCCGCTGTGGCGACCCATTTTCTCAGTCGCTACGGCAAGTCGGCGATCCTCGATCTGGATTTTCACCACGGCAATGGCACCCAGGATATTTTCTACCACCGGGACGATGTGCTGACGCTTTCCATTCACGGCCACCCCAGTTTCGCCTATCCCTATTTTGCGGGCTTTGCCGATGAGACGGGGATCTCCGCCGGCACGGGCTTTAATGTCAATTATCCACTACCGGAAACATGTTCGGTCGCACGCTACCAGCGCACCCTGGAGCGGACCCTGAAACGGATTCGCGCTCACCAGCCGGCCTATCTGGTGCTGGCGCTCGGGCTGGACACCGCCAGGGATGACCCCACTGGCACCTGGCAATTTGGCGTCGCGGATTTTCGCGAGAATGGGCGCGCGGTGGGACGCCTGGGTATACCGACCCTGATTGTCCAGGAAGGGGGTTATCGCACCCGTACCCTCGGTCAGAATGCGCGCGCTTTTTTTGAAGGTCTGGTGGCAGGCAGGTGCGAGTACCTTGAAGAAAACGGTGTTGCGGGGCGCAAATGACTTGGGACAGGCTAAGCCCCGCTAGTGGTCGCTCCGCCCGGCAGGGTTGTTGCGGCGGGGCAATAGCCGTCCGCGAGTTACTGTGCCGGGCCTGGCAGCGATACGGCGGGTCTGTGGCGGCGCAACTAGTTGTTGGCGTGGAGCGCCTCGTTCAGGGCCACGGCAGTGCGGTTCGTCAGGCATTCAATGGCCCCGCTCAAGGAGTTGCGTCGAAATAGCAGGTCGGAACGGCCAGCCAGATCCCGCGCTTTGGCTTCGCCCGCGGGCTGGAGATGGTCGTCCAGTAACACCACTTTGGTGCCAGCCGTGATATACAGCCCCGCTTCGACAATGCAGCGATCCCCAAGGGGAATACCGATACCTGCATTGGCGCCCAGCAGGCATTCCTTGCCGACGGAGATAACAATATTGCCACCGCCGGACAGTGTGCCCATGGTGGAGCTGCTACCGCCCAGATCCGAGCCCGCGCCGATAAACACGCCGGCTGAAACCCGGCCTTCGATCATGCCAGGGCCCTCGGTGCCAGCGTTAAAGTTTACAAAACCCTCGTGCATGATGGTGGTGCCCGCGCCGATATACGCCCCCAGGCGCACCCGTGCAGTGTCGGCAATGCGCACGCCGTTCGGCACCACATAGTCGGTCATTTCTGGAAATTTATCGACACAGTCAACGGTCAGGTTGCGCCCTTTGAGGCGGGCCGCCAACTGTCTGTCGGCCAGTTCGGCGAGATCGACAGCACCCTCGTTGGTCCAGGCCACATTCGGCAGGACTGCAAATATACCGCTGAGATCAGTGCCGTGGGGTTGCACCAGACGGTGGGAAATCAGATGCAGTTTCAGATACGCTTCGGGCACTGTGGTGGGGGCGCTGTCGTCGGCCAGTAGCACGGCAACGACAGGGCGGGTGCTGCCTTTGAGGCGGCGGGCGAGGTTGGCGAGGGCGGTTGCGCCGCGCTCTTCCAGTTCTTCCGCAAGCGCCTGCAGGTGATGTTCGTCGAGATCGAAACAGAGGTTGCCGCCGGCGTAATTAAGCACTTCGCTCAACGCTTCCGCTACGGCGGATGGCGGGTTTAGCAGCGGTTGCGGGTAAAACACTTCGAGCCAGTTGCTGTCCGCGCTGTGCGTGCCAACGCCTAAACCGATACTGTAAAGATGCGTCATGAGTGTTCCTGGTTAGCCCTGTTGGGCATTGGATGAGTGAAAGAAAGACTGATATTCGGCTTCTTTGAAGCCAACCATCAGCGTGCCAGCATGCTCGACCAGCGGGCGCTTTATCAGTGTCGGGTGGGCGAGCAGTATGTCCCCCACAGTGTGCTCGTTGAGTTGTCGCCGGGTCGATTCGTCAAGCTGCTTCCAGGTGGTACTGCGCCGGTTGACCAGCGTTTCCCAGTCCGGCACGGCGGTCAGCCAGCGTTGCAGATGGGCATTAGTTAATCCGTCCCGACGCAGATCGTGAAAATGGTAGTCCACCGCGTGCTGATCGAGCCAGCCACGGGCTTTGCGTACCGTGTCGCAATTGCTGATACCGTACAGAACTGTCACCGCAAAGACTCGATCTGGAGATAGCGGGCAAGGATACCAAAATACTTAACCCGATACAGCGCCGCACTGCCTCACCGCCACCACGGGTACGGTGGACATCCTGTTAATGGGTCTCTATGATCGAATTGGTGAATATATCGCCCCCCCGTTTTCGCACCGGCAGTCGCACACCGTGATGAACGGAACAGTGCGCCACGCTGCGGTTGACCGGGACAGCATGGGTTCGACGCAAGTTGGCGCGCGGCAGGTGGCGGGCAGGTTAGCCAAACCCTAAACGACAGATGTCAATTAACTAAAACAAGAGGCATGGCGCGTATGAATGTGTTTGAAGCGATAGAGACAAGGCGAGCGGTTAAGCAATACGATGCGAACCACCAACTCACGCCGGAAGAAGAAAAGTTGTTGTTTGATCTGGCGGTAAAATCGCCCACTGCTTTTAACATTCAAAACTGGCGTTTTGTGGTGGTTAAGGATAAAAACTTGCGGCGCCAGATTCGCGCCGCCGCCTGGGATCAGGCGCAGGTAACGGATGCCTCGCTGCTGATTATTATGTGTGCCGACACCAAATCCTGGGCGCGCAATCCCGAGCGTTATTGGCAAAATGCCGACCCGGGGGTGCAGCAGTTCATGTTGCCCATGATAGATAACTATTACCGTGGGCACGATCAGGTGCAACACGATGAAGCGATGCGCTCCTGCGGCATTGCGGCGCAGACCCTGATGTTGACGGCGAAGGCCATGGGCTATGATTCCTGTCCAATGGATGGTTTTGATTACGATGCAGTTGGCAAGCTCATTCAACTGCCTGCCGAGCACGTGATTTCGATGTTTGTGACCATCGGCAAAAGTACTCAGGACCCGTGGCCGCGACCTGGGCAATTGCCGGTTGACGAGGTTGTTGTGATGGACCGATTTTAGCGGATGTGCGGTCGAACCGCGCGCGCAGGCTTGCGGGTTTTGAGTTGTACCTCTCAATGATTTCCGGCGGTGAAAGGGCACGCACGACATGCTGACGGTGACCGATAAAATTACCGTGGGCTGTGAGGAGTGGTGCGCTTTGCCGGGACTCGACATACCTGCCATCAAGGTGCGCGTCGATTCCGGCGCCAAAACGTCGTCGCTGCACGCCTTTAACGTACACGCATTTAAACGCGGTGATCAATCGTGGGTCAGATTCGATGTACATCCGCTGCAGAAAAATCGCAAAACCACTGTGCGCTGCGAGGCGCGGGTGGTGGATCGCCGCGTGGTCAAAAACTCCGGCGGTGGCGTGGAAAAACGCTACGTGATCAGAGTTCCCTTCGCGGTGCGATCTCGCACCTGGACTATCGAGTTGACGTTGGCCAACCGCGACTCCATGGGTTACCGCATGTTATTGGGGCGGGAAGCCATGGCCGGACGCATGGTGATAGACCCCGAGGAAAGTTTTTGCCTGGGTGCGCCCAGCGCCAGTCGTGTGCGCCGGCTGTACGGCATTCCGGCGCCGGTCAAAAAGCCGATCCGCCCACCGCGATCCTAGTGGCGCTGCGCCGGGAACCCGGGTGGCCGATGGGCGCCCTTGCACATCAGGCCCGTTTGGTAGCGACCGGTTTAGAGCGCCTGGGAAAACAGGTTCGGCAAATAATACAGCGTGTACCGTCGCAACTCCGGGCGGCGCAGTGTTCGCGGCCGTAATAAATAATCTGTAGATGCAGTGCGTTCCAGCGCGCCTGTGGGAACAGACGCTTGAGGTCCTTTTCAGTTTGCATCACATTTTTTCCGCTACTCAAACCCCAGCGCTGAGCGAGGCGATGAATGTGGGTATCAACTGGAAACGCGGGTTGGCCGAAGGCCTGTGACATGACCACGCTGGCGGTTTTATGGCCGACCCCGGGCAGGGCTTCAAGTGCGGCCATGTCCCGCGGCACCTGGCCATCGTGTTGTGCCAGCAAGAGTGCGGAGAGGGATGCGATGGCCTGGGATTTTTTTGGGGAAAGCCCACAGGGACGAATAATGTCGCGTATTTTTGCCACGGGAACGCGCACCATTTTCTGCGGAGTATCCGCCAGTTTGAATAGCGCCGGAGTTACTTTGTTGACACGTTCGTCGGTGCATTGTGCGGACAGCAATACCGCTATCAGCAGGGTATAGGGATCTTTATGCTGCAGCGGGATGGGCTGAGTCGGGTACAGTTGATTCAGCGTATCCTGGATAAATTGTACGCGCTCGGCCTTTAACACGGTTATGCGTCCAGGAAAGACACGATGCGCAGTGCGGCCGCTCGACACTCCTCGGGCGATGCCACCAGCGCCATGCGCACCCGATTTGCCCCGGGATTACCGCTCGCGCCAGTGCGCGCCAGATAGCGTCCAGGCACCACGGTGACATGTTGTTGCGCGTACAGATCGCGCGCAAACTGATCGTCCGCCGTGGGGGTTTGTGGCCATAAATAAAATCCGGCGTCCGGTAGTTGCACCGGTAAAACTTCCGCGAGGCTCGCGATCACTATCTGAAATTTTTCCCGATACAGGCGGCGGTTTTCGCGCACATGCTGCTCGTCGCTCCAGGCGGCGATACTGGCAATCTGGTGTTGTACCGGCATCGCGCAGCCGTGATAGGTGCGATACAGCAAAAATTTATCCAGAATGTCCGCATCGCCGGCGACAAACCCCGAACGCAGGCCCGGCAGATTGGAGCGCTTGGACAGACTGTGAAACGCCACACAGCGTTTGAAGTCCGCGCGGCCAAGCTCCGCGCATGCCTGTAGCAGACCGGGCGGCGGGTGATCTTCGTCGTGGTAAATCTCCGAGTAACACTCATCGCTGGCGATCACGAAATCGTACTCATCCGCGAGGGCGATAACCTTTTTCAGTGTGCTCAAATCGAGTACCGCTCCGGTGGGATTGCCGGGCGAACACAGGTAGAGCAATTGGCAGCGTTGCCAGATGTCGGCGCTGACGTTATCGAAATCGGGCTGAAATTGGTTGTCCGCCGTGCAGTCCAGAAATACTGGCCGCGCCCCCGCCATAATGGCGGCGCCTTCATAGATCTGGTAAAACGGATTGGGCATCACCACGGTGGCCCGGGCGTCGCGCGCGACGATGATCTGCGCAAAAGCAAACAGGGCTTCCCGTGTGCCATTGACGGGCAGGACCTGTCGTTCCGGGTCGACTGGTGTGGCAGCCATGTGAAAGCGCGCCGTTAGCCAGGCGCAAATGGCGGCGCGCAACTGTGCCAGTCCCCGGGTGGTCGGATAGGTGGACAGGCCCGCGATTTCTCTGAGTAGCGCCTCCGCGACAAGTGTCGGCGCCGCGTGCTGCGGCTCGCCGACCGCCAGGCTAATTCCCGGCAGCTGGTCTGGTGGCGCTGCGCCGCTCAGCAGGGCGCGCAGTTTTTCGAACGGGTAAGGCTGCAATCGGTTTAGATCTGGATTCATGTCTGGTCTCAATACGGAATGTATACGGGCAGGATATCGCGTCGGCCCCTGTGCGTTTCACCCGCCCCTCTTCAGTGCAAAACTTTTAGCTGCTGCAGGGGTGCGCTGATCTCTGCCTCGTGGCGATTGCGATCATCCAGTTCCTGGCAAATGCTGGCCTGCAATTTTTTACAGACAGCCGGGTCGCTAAGCGGCTGGTAATCCAGGTCGGTGACGTAAAAAGTGTCTTCCACCCGCTCGCCGAGGGTTGCGATTTTAGCGCTGTGCAAATGCAGGCCGAAGCGCATAAAAATGCGTCCCAGATGAGCGAGTAACCCGGGTCGGTCGGGGGTAATGACTTCGAGCAGGGTGACGTTTGCGTCGATATCATTGCTTAAATACACGGCCGTCCCCATGGTAAACTGTTTCAGTTGACGGGGCGTACGCCGCTGCACGCTGAATATGTCCCCCGTCGGGTTGCGCAATGCTTTGTTCAGTGCGTTGCGTACCTGGGATATCTGGTGCTGGTTGGCGCCAAAGGGATTGTTATTGTCATCCAGCACATAGAACATATCAAAGGTGTGACCACTGCTGGTTCTGTTGAGGCGCGCGTCCTGAATATTCAGGCGTAGCTGGTCCAGCGCCGCGGCGGTAATGGGAAATACGTTGTCGAGCCCCGTCGTGTGAATAAAAATACGCGTGGCCGTGGCTTCTTCAACGCCGGCATTTTCGATCAAAATGACCGGTTCCTCGCGGTTGTCCGCGGCGAGTATCGCCTGTGTGCAGCGCGCGATGACCGATGCTTTTTCCTGTAAAAAAAACTCTTCTCCCACGTCGCCCCACAGCGCTTGCGCGGCGCTGCTGGAAATTTCCATTTGCGCGAGCAGCTCCAGTGCTTCGTTACGGGTGTTTGCCACCCATTCCCGTTTGTCTACGGGATTTTCAAGGCCGCGCTGCAACGCGGTGCGGGTTTCGAAATACAGCTGGCGCATCAGGGAGCCTTTCCAGTTGTTCCACAACGTCGGATTGGTGGCGTTAATATCCGCCACGGTCAGGGCATACAGATAGTCGAGGTGAATCTGATCTCCCACCAGGCGCGCAAATTTATAAATGACGCCGGGGTCCGAAATGTCCTCCCGTTGCGACGTGCTGGACATCACCAGATGATTTTCCACCAACCACTTAAGGAGGCGAATTTCCTGGGGGGACTGTCCGTGGCGCTGGGCGAACGCGACGACGTCCACGGCGCCCAGTGTGGAATGGTCGCCGCCGCGACCCTTGCCGATGTCGTGGAACAGACCCGCGATAAACAGCAGCTCCGGTTTGGCCAGGGTTTTGTAAATGTGCGAGACCACCGGAAATTTTTCCGTGGCTTCCGCCCGATCAAAGCGCCGCATATTGCGAATCACCTGAATGGTGTGCGCATCCACGGGGTAGATATGAAACAGGTCGTGCTGCATTTGCCCGGTTATGCGGCCAAATTCGGGCAGGTATTTGCCAAGAATCCCGTAGCGGGTCATGCGTTGCAGTTGGTCGGAAAGTTTTCCGGGGCAGCGCAGCAGGCGCATAAACAGTGCGATGTTGTGTGAATCGCTGCGAAAAGCGTCGTCGATAAGATGCCGATAACGCTGTATCTGACGGATGGTGGCGGAGCGCACGCCCTTAATCGACTCGTCCTCTCCCAGCAGGACAAATATTTCCAGTAGTGCCGAGGGGTATTGCTCAAAAATATGTTCGTGGACCGTTTCTATATGTTCGTCGCGCACCTGGAAACGGGGGTTTATGATACGCACCTGTCGCGCCTTGTTATGGCGCAAAATCACCTCGTCGAGATATTGTAGTAGCACGTCGTTCAGTTCGCGCATGCTCAGCACCACCCGGTAGTAGCGCTGCATAAATTGCTCTACGGCGAGCCGTTCATCGTTGTCGCGGTAACCGAATTCTGTCGCCAGTTTACGCTGGTATTCAAACAGCAGCCGCTCCTCGGGTCGCTTTGCCAGCAAGTGCAATCCATAGCGCACCCGCCATAAAAATTCCTCGCCCCGACGCAGCATGTCGTATTCTTCGCCGGTCAGAAAATCCTTGTCCACCAGGGCCGCGAGTGAATTTACCTGGAAATGGCGCTTGGCGACCCAGTTGATAGTCTGAATATCCCGCAGACCGCCCGGCGCCTCCTTAATATTGGGTTCGAGGTTGTACTCCGTATTGCCGTGCTTGCGGTGGCGCTCCAGCTGCTCGTCCCATTTGGCGCGAAAAAACTGGTCGCTGCGCCAGATTTTTCTGGGGGAGGTTTTTTCTTCCATCAGCGCCCGCAATTTACTATTGCCCGCAAGGGTGCGGCTTTCCATCAGGTTGGTGGCGACGGTGATGTCGGATTTGGCTTCCTCCACACACTGGGATACGGAGCGCACGCTGTGTCCGATGGTGAGTTGAATATCCCATAAAAACGTGAAAAACCCTTCCAGGCTCCGTTGGTAACTATGGTGGCGGTTACTTTTGGTCAGCACCAGTAGATCGACGTCGGAGTGGGGATGTAATTCATTGCGGCCGTAGCCGCCAACCGCCAGCAGCGCAATGTGCTTGTCCCAGTTAAAGCGGTTCCAGGCATGGCCGAGGATGCGGTCGATAAAGGCAGCTCGTTCCGTAACCAGCGCGCGCACCCCCTCGCCCTGCTCGAAACGGGTGTCGAAATGGATGTTGGCCGCGTTGATGGCGTCCCTGAACACATCGAGGGCGCGGCCCGCTGCGAGATTGGCGAGAAATCGTTTTTCGTCAAAAAACAGCAGCGGCGCGAGCGTAATCGATTCGTTCATGATTGTCCGCTTTGTCTCAAGCTCTGTTTGAATTGTCCGGTTGCGAGGTTTGTCAGCGCTGGCAGCACTTATCTGGCGAAGGGCTCCTCGGCGCGCGCGGTCAACACTTCGACGCCGTCTGCCGTTACCGCAAGGGTGTGTTCCCACTGCGCGGACAAACGACCATCGCGGGTTTCGACCGTCCAACCGTCGTTTTTCAGGCGCGTGTGGTACTTGCCGGCATTGATCATCGGCTCAATGGTAAACGTCATCCCTTCGCGTAACACCATACCGGTACCGGGGGTGCCGAAGTGGACTACCTGCGGCTCCTCGTGAAATTCGGTGCCGATGCCGTGGCCGCAATAGTCGCGCACTACCGAGTAGTAATTCGCTTCCGCATAACGCTGGATCACATGACCGATATCGCCGAGACGACACCCGGGTTTGACAATTTCGATACCTTTGTAAAGGCATTCCTGCGCGACCCTCACTAATCGTCTGGCATGTTCCGGCGCGTCGCCGACAAAGAACATCTTGCTGGTGTCGCCGAAATAGCCATCCTTGATGACGGTGATGTCGAGGTTGACAATGTCGCCTTTTTTCAACACTTTCTGGTCTGATGGAATGCCGTGGCAAACCACCTGATTGACCGATGTGCAAATGGATTTTGGAAACCCGCGATAATTCAGGCATGCGGGGATACTGTCCTGTACCTGCACCATATAATCGTGGCATACCTGGTCGAGCTCGGCGGTGCTAACGCCGGGTTGCACATAGGGCTCGATCATTTCGAGTACCTCGGCGGCCAGGCGTCCGGCAATACGCATCTTGGCGATTTCGTCGGCGGTCTTTATGGATACGGGCATATCATGGGTGCTTGTACGAATCAGTGCGCGCATTGTACCCAATTACCGGGGAGGGGTGCACCGTGGCTGGTGGTCAGGTAGCCGCAGTGTTTATTAACCGCGCCGGGCGTGGTCAGACTTCATTCTGGTGCGGAATTGTGGTATAAAGCGCGCCCCGGGAATTTCCCCGGGGGTAACTAACGACACACACATATCGT
>JBFJMM010000034.1:0-13656 GCA_041633885.1 Porticoccaceae bacterium | reverse complement strand
CCGCCGTTGAGCCTTTTTCCACAGGCAGCCATGACCTGTCTGGAGCAAGTGCTGAGGGAACAGGGTGATGACGTGTATCTGGTGGGCAGTTCCATGGGCGGGTTTTACGCCACCTGGCTGGCGCAGCGGCATACCTGCAAGGCGGTGTTGATAAATCCCGCAGTGGCGCCCTGGCGGGGCAGGGACTATTTGCTCGGTGAGCAAATCAATTATCACACCGGGGAGCGCTGTGTGTTTGAAGCGCGGCATCTCGAGGCATTACAGGCATTTGACGTCCCATCCCTCAGGCATCCGGAACAGCTCAGGGTATTACTGCAAACCGGCGACGAAGTGCTGGATTATCGTCTGGCGCTCGAAAAATACCGTGCTTGCGAAATGCGGGTGGAGCGCGGTGGCGACCACAGTTTTCAGAATTTTGAAACACACCTTCCCGACATCATGGAGTTTTTCTGCGGGACTAACCATCAATCAGCACGCGGGTGACGATGAGCAAATATAATTCGGAAGATATTGAAGTACTGACCGGGCTCGACCCGGTGCGCAAGCGACCGGGCATGTACACCGACACCAGCCGACCGAATCATCTTGCTCAGGAAGTGATCGACAATAGCGTCGACGAGGCGCTGGCCGGGCACGCGCGCAACATTGATGTGGTGCTGTATCGCGATGGTTCCCTGGCGGTCGCGGACGACGGGCGGGGCATGCCGGTCGATCTGCATCCGGAACAGCGCAAGCCCGGGGTCGAGGTTATCCTGTGTACGCTGCACGCCGGGGGTAAATTTTCCAATAAAAACTACCAGTTTTCCGGCGGCCTGCACGGGGTCGGCGTATCGGTTGTCAACGCATTATCGCAGCGCCTTGAGGTGCTTATTCGCCGCGACGGCAATGTCTATCGCATGGCGTTCGCCGGTGGCGAAAAAGTATCCGAGCTCGAAGTGGTCGACTCCTGTGGAAAACGCAACACGGGTACGGAACTGCGCTTTTATCCGGACCCTGGATATTTTGATGTCGTCAAGTTCTCGGTGTCGCGCCTCAAACACGTACTGCGCGCCAAGGCCGTGCTGTGCGCGGGACTGAACGTGTCGTTCCGGGACGAAAATACCGGAGAGCAGGAAACCTGGTGTTATCAGGATGGTTTACAGGATTATCTGGCCGCCGCCACCCAGGGTTGGGAGACGGTGCCTCGCCAGGTGTTTGTGGGCAGTTTTGCTGCGGAAACGGAAGCCGTCGACTGGGCGGTGCAATGGCTGCCCGACGGCGGGGAGTTAACCCAGGAAAGCTACGTCAACCTGATTCCCACCGTGCAGGGCGGCACCCACGTCAATGGCTTTCGTTCCGGGTTACTGGAGGCGATGCGGGAATTCTGTGAGATTCGCAACCTGCTGCCCCGCGGCGTCAAACTGGCCCCGGACGATATTTGGGACAGGTGCTGTTACGTACTCTCGTCGAAGTTGACCGATCCACAGTTTTCGGGGCAAACCAAGGAACGACTGTCGTCCCGGGAAGCGGCCGCGTTTGTGTCGGGAATAGTCAAGGATGCCTTCAGTTTATGGCTTAACCAGCATATTCAGGAGGCGGAAACGCTGGCGGACCTGTGTATCGGTAATGCCCAGCGTCGCATGCGCGCCAACAAGGCCGTGGCGCGCAAAAAAATTACCGCGGGCCCGGCGCTGCCGGGCAAGCTGGCGGATTGCTCGAGCAATGCACCGGATCAGTCCGAGTTGTTTTTAGTGGAAGGTGATTCCGCCGGGGGTTCGGCCAAGCAAGCCAGGAGCCGGGAATTTCAGGCCATCATGCCGCTGCGCGGAAAGATACTTAACACCTGGGAGCTCGAGAGCCAGGATATTCTCGCTTCCCAGGAAGTACACGACATCTCCGTGGCGATCGGGGTCGACCCCGGCAGCGCGGATTTAAGTGGGTTACGCTACCATAAAATCTGTATTCTGGCGGATGCCGACTCCGATGGCGCGCACATAGCGACGTTGATCTGTGCACTTTTTTTACGCCACTTTCGCCCGCTGGTCCGTGCCGGGTATATTTACGTAGCGATGCCGCCACTGTTTCGCGTGGACGCGGGCAAAGAAGTTTTTTACGCCCTGGACGAGTATGAGAAGCAGGGTATTCTGGACCGCATCGAGGCGGAGAAGAAACGTGGCAAGGTGCAGGTGACGCGCTTTAAGGGGCTTGGCGAAATGAATCCGTTGCAGTTGCGTGAAACCACCATGGCGCCGGATACGCGGCGCCTGGTGCAATTGTCCCTGGAGTCTGAACAGGAGACAGATGAATTACTCGACATGTTGCTGGCCAAAAAACGCGCTGGCGATCGCAAGACCTGGTTGGAAGCAAAGGGCAGCCTGGCCGAAGTGGGCTAGTCTGTCCGGGCGCGGGGTGCCCGTCACTAAACCGTCCACGGGCAGCGACCCACCCGTAAGTAAATGAATCACGGCAGTTACGCAACACATTATCGCAACAGGCGCAGGATCAAATGACCACAACCGATTTACCGGAAGAGCGCGTAGCGCTGCGGGATTACGCTGAAAAATCCTACCTCGATTATTCGATGTACGTCATTCTCGACCGGGCGCTGCCACATATCGGCGACGGGTTAAAGCCGGTGCAGCGGCGCATTATCTATGCGATGAGCGAGTTGGGGCTGCACGCCACGGCAAAATACAAGAAATCCGCGCGCACGGTGGGCGATGTGATCGGTAAATTTCATCCCCATGGGGACAGTGCTGCATACGAAGCGATGGTGCTGATCGCGCAGCCGTTTTCCTACCGCTATCCACTGGTGGACGGACAGGGCAACTGGGGTTCCGCGGACGATCCCAAATCCTTTGCGGCCATGCGCTACACCGAGTCCCGGCTGGCCCCCTATGCGGATTTACTCCTGGCCGAACTCGATCAGGGCACCGTGCAATGGCAACCCAACTTCGACGGCACCCTGGAGGAGCCCACGGTATTGCCGGCCCAGGTGCCTAATGTGCTGTTGAACAGCGTGACCGGCATTGCGGTGGGCATGGCCACGGATATTCCGCCCCACAACCTGCGGGAGGTGGTGAGCGCGTGCCTGCGTTTACTGGAGGCGCCAAAAGTCACGGCCCGGGAGCTGTGCGAACATATTCAGGGGCCGGATTACCCCACCGAAGCGGAAATTATCTCCTCCCGGGAAGAAATTATCAGCGCCTATGAGACCGGGCGCGGTTCGATAAAAATGCGCGCCGTGTGGGCTCGGGAGGATGGCGATATTATCGTCACGGCCCTGCCCTATCAGGCATCGCCGGCCAAGATACTGGAACAGATAGCGCAGCAGATGCAGGCCAAAAAACTGCCGATGGTGGCGGATTTGCGCGACGAATCCGATCACGAGAATCCCACGCGACTGGTGATTGTTCCGCGCTCCAACCGCATCGATCTGGAAGCCCTGATGGGGCATCTTTACGCCACCACGGATCTGGAGCGCAGTTACCGCATCAATCTCAATATGATTGGCCTGGACGGACGTCCCGGGGTGCGGACCTTGCCCGAAATCCTCGGCGCCTGGCTCGAGTTTCGCCTGGCGACGGTGCGGCGGCGTCTCGAGTTTCGTCTCGAGAAAGTGCTGGCGCGGTTGCACGTACTCGACGGTTACCTGATTGCCTTTCTCAATATCGACGAAGTGATCGCCATTGTGCGTAGCGAAGATCAGCCGCGAGACCAACTGATGGCGCGCTTTGGACTCAGTCAGCTACAGGCCGACGCGGTACTGGATTTAAAGTTGCGCCAGCTCGCCCGGCTGGAAGAAGTGAAACTGCGCGCGGAACAGGATGAACTGTCCGCCGAACGGGGTAAGCTGGAGAAGGTGCTGGGCTCGACGCGGCAATTGAAGAAATTGGTTGCCACCGAGTTGCAACAGGTCGCAGAAAAGTATGGTGACCCGCGCCGTTCGCCGCTGGTGGCGCGGGCCGAGGCTCAGGCTTTTTCAGACACTGAATTGTTGAGCGCCGAAGATGTGACCGTGGTGTTATCGGAAAAAGGCTGGATTCGCGCGGGCCGGGGGCACGATATCGACGCGGCCGCACTTAGCTACAAGTCGGGCGACCGGCTGTTGGCGGCAGTGCGCGGCAAAAGTAACCAGAACGTCATTCTGCTGGACTCCACCGGCCGTACCTATGCCCTGCCCGCACACAGGCTGCCATCGGCGCGGGGCCAGGGTGAGCCCGTTACCGGGCGCGTGAACGCCCCTTCAGGCGCTACCTTTTGCGGTCTGGCACTGGCTGACAGTCAGGCCAGAGTATTGCTTGCGACCGACGCCGGTTATGGCTTCGTGGCTGCTATCGCCGATCTGTACACCAAAAACCGTTCAGGGAAGGCCTGCCTCAGTGTCCCCAAAGGGGCCCAGGTGCTACCCCCTGTGGTGGTGACTGAAACGGAAAACAGCGTCGTGGTCGCCCTGAGCAATGAGGGTCGTATGCTGGTGTTTCCCCTGGCCGACCTGCCACTGTTGTCGCGGGGCAAGGGCAATAAAATCATTGGCATTCCATCCGCGCGTCTGCAGGCGCGGGAGGAGTACATGCTGGCGGTGGCGGTGGTTGCCGAGGGTCAGCAACTGATTGTGCACTCCGGCAAGCGCCAGTTGAACCTCGGCGTCAAGGATCTGGAGTACTACCGCGGGGAGCGGGGTCGCAGGGGCAGCAAGCTGCCGCGCGGGCTACAGAAAGTCGAGCGCGTGGTGGTGAGCGCCAAAAACTAGGAATCCCCGGTCACGATTAATTATTTCCCGGATGTTACCGGTGGGTTAAATTCTTCTTCTATTGTCGTACTATACCCAACAGGTTCCGGCCGCAAATCGGCTGCGGAGTATGCGTCGCTCGGCGCGCACGCATCGGTCCGTCGTCGCGGTGTCACTCGATACCCATCGCCAGTCAGACAGGAGGGTAGTATTGGATACGACAAAAACGCAACCGCTTGCGGGTTCCGAGCGCGGTGGGCAGGCAGACACCGCCGACGAGTTCAGGGCGCAGGTACGCCAGTGGCTCGCGAGCAACTGCCCCCAGTCCATGCAAAAACCGTTGGTAGACTTCGACGATCGGTGCTGGGGTGGGCGCCACTGTGTGTACGCCAGCGACGACCAGCGAGTGTGGCTGGAGCGTATGGCCGTCCGAGGCTGGACCGCCCCGGAATGGCCCCTCGAATATGGCGGTGGCGGGCTGAGCAAGGAACAGGCGAAAATTTTGCGGGAAGAAATGGAGCGCATTGATGCGCGCCCCCCGCTGAGCAGTTTCGGACTGTGGATGATCGGTCCAGCCATACTAAAGTACGGTTCCGATGCCCTGAAAAAACAGCATATACCACCTATCGTGCGCGGCGAAATCCGCTGGTGTCAGGGTTACAGTGAGCCCGGCGCTGGCTCGGATCTGGCCAGTTTACAGACCCGGGCGGAAGATCGCGGCGATCATTTTATCGTTAACGGTCAAAAAGTCTGGACCTCCTATGCCGATCAGGCGGACTGGATGTTCTGCCTGGTGCGCACCGCCCCGGACGTACCCAAACATCTCGGCATCAGCCTGGTGTTGTTTGATATGGAAACGCCAGGGGTGGCCACCAGGCCGATCAAGCTGATATCCGGGAAATCGCCGTTTTGCGAAACCTTTCTCGACGATGTGCGGGTGGAAAAAAACCAGGTGGTCGGCGAAATCAACAAGGGCTGGGAAATCGCCAAGTACCTGCTCACCCACGAGCGCGAGATGATCGGCAACCTCGGCAAGAATACCGCGGGCGCGAAAAGCCTGAGTGAGTTGGCGGTCGCCGCGATCGGTGTGGACGGCGGCATATTGCGCGACCCGTCGCTGCGGGAGGCAGTAGCCCGTTGGGAAGTTGATATGTGCGCTTACGAACTTACTGCGGAGCGGGTCGTCGATGAGGCCCGAGCCGGTCAGGGGGTGGGTGCCGCGTCGTCGGTGCTGAAGTACGCCGGCACGGAACTTAACAAACGGCGCTTTGAATTGTTGCTGGGCATTCACGGTCTGGATGCGCTGGCGTGGGAGGGTGAGGCCTTCAATGACGGATTGCTGGCCAGCCAGTGGTTGCGCAGCAAGGGCAATTCCATTGAAGGCGGTACCTCGGAAGTTCAGTTGAATGTGATCAGCAAGCGCATTCTGGGGCTGGGTTGAACGACGGTGTGTTCAGCGATCATCATCAGTAGTCGCGGTTGCGCGTCGCAAACAATCGTCGCACGGTTACGAGGGGTGTGCAGGTGGCATTGATACTGAACGAAGAGCAGCAAATGCTGAAGGAGTCTGCAGACGGATTCCTGCGGGAAGTCGCGCCGGTGGAGGCTTTACGCAAATTGCGGGACGAGCGCAACGTCGACGGATTTTCCCGGTCGCTGTGGCAACAAATGACCGACATGGGCTGGCCCGGTATTTTGATCCCGGAGGAATACGGCGGACTGGCGTTCGGGCACGTGGGCATGGGCCAGATTAGCGAGGCCTGCGGCCGCACCCTGACCGCGTCGCCGCTGTTTGCCTCAGCCGTGCTCGGCGCCAGTGCGCTCGCCCTGGCGGGCAGTGAGCAGCAACAAAAAGAACTGTTGCCGAAAATAAGCGCCGGTGAGCTGTTGCTGGCCCTGGCTGTGGATGAAGGGCCGCGGTACGATCCGTTGGCCATCGCAATGGCGGCAAAAAAAAATTCGTCCGGGTACGTATTAAATGGGGCAAAACAATTTGTGGTCGACGGCCATAGTGCGCAGACATTTATCGTTTGTGCGCGCACTGACGGTGCTGTAGGCACCAGCGCGGGACTGACGTTATTTCTGGTAGATGCCGCGGCGCCAGGCGTGCAGGTCGAGCGCGTGATCATGGCCGATAGTCGCAATAGCGCTATGCTCAGGTTTAACGATGTGGTGGTGGATCGCGACGCAATACTTGGCGAACTGCACGGTGGGTTTACACCGCTGCAACAAGTGCTGGATATCGGCAACGCGCATCTCGCGGCGGAGCTGCTGGGGATCTCCCTGGAAGTATTTGAGCGCACGGTTAAGTACCTGCAGGAGCGCAAGCAGTTCGGTGTGATAATCGGCTCATTTCAGGGCTTGCAACATCGCGCAGCTCATCTGTTCAGTGAGTTGCAGCAGGCCCGGTCTGTGGTATTGCGGGCGTTACAGGGGTTGCAGGAAAATCATCCCGACCGGGGGCGGCAGGTCAGCATCGCCAAGGCAAAAGTGAGCGAGGTTGCACAGCTGGCCACCAACGAGGCGATTCAGATGCACGGCGGCATTGGCATGACCGACGATCTCGATCTGGGCTTTTTTATCAAACGCGCGCGGGTTGCCGAGCAGCTGTACGGCGACCATCGCTATCACCTGCGGCGCTTCGCCGAGCTTTCGGGTTACTAACGAGGGTAGAGATATTTTGCGTACAGATTGCGCGTGCGAAGCTAGTTGATGTAATTAATTTGTCCGCCTTGTAAAAAATTATGCTGGTTTTTAAAACAACAAACAGGAGCAGGTTATGGCCATAACAATCGACGTCAAAAATTTACAGGCTCAGATCGGCGCGCAGGGGGGACCCTCCGACTGGTTTCTGATCGACCAGGAACGTATCAATGAATTTGCCGATGTCACACTGGACCATCAATTTATCCATGTCGATCCGGAACAAGCCGCGAAATCGCCGTTTGGCACCACCATTGCCCACGGATTTTTAACATTGTCCCTGCTCGCCCACTTTTTACAGTCGGGGGTCGGGGTCGACGTGCCCAATCGCACCATGGGCGTGAATTACGGTTTCGACAAAGTCCGTTTTTTGCAGCCGGTCAAGGTTGGAAGTCGCATCCGGGCAAAAACAAAATTACTGGAGGCGACCGAAAAAAAGCCGGGGCAATATCTGTTTAAGCTGGAAGTGACCATCGAAATTGAAGGGGAAGAGAAGCCGGCCCTGATGGCGGAGTGGCTGTCCATGATCTTTGCGTGAGTTCACGAATAATTTAGTGGGTCAGCTGGATGCGGCTGGCAATGGCAACCGGTAACTATCTGGAGCGACGAGATGACAATACGATTTGACGGCCGCGTGGCCATAGTAACGGGCGCCGGCAACGGCCTGGGGCGCTCCCATGCGTTGGCGTTGGCGGCGCGTGGTGCCAAAGTTGTGGTCAATGACCTGGGCGGTGATCGCAGTGGGTCGGGTAGCTCCAGCGCGGCGGCACAGGACGTGGTGGCGCTGATTAAAGAGCGCGGTGGTGAGGCGTTGGCCAATGGCGCCAACGTTGCGGATTTCCCGCAGGTGGAAGCCATGGTGGCGCAGGCGCGTGAGGCCTGGGGCCGGGTCGATATTCTGATTAATAATGCAGGAATTTTGCGAGACAAAACATTTGCAAAAATGTCCCTGGACGATTTTAGAGCGGTCGTCGATGTGCATTTGATGGGGGCCATGCACTGTTGCAAGGCGGTCTGGGAGGTAATGCGCGAGCAGGAGTACGGCCGGATTGTCATGACCACGTCCGCCAGCGGCATGTACGGCAACTTTGGTCAGTCCAACTACGGCGCGGCGAAAATGGCGGTGCTGGGTCTAATGAATACCCTGGTGCTGGAAGGGCAAAAATACGGCATCCGGGTCAACGCGCTGGCCCCCGCTGCGCTGACCCGTATGACGGAAGATATTATGCCCGATCCCAGTGCCGCCAAACTGATGACTGCCGAAGCGGTAACTGCCGGGCTGCTGACCCTGTGCCACGACGACGCGCCTAATCGTTTTATTCTGTGTTGCGGAGCGGGCGGATACGCCAGCACACATATTTACGAAACCGAGGGCGTCAGTTTGCCGCCCGGTGCCCAGACCCCGGAGGAAGTTATTGCCCACTGGGCGGAACTGGACGCTGAGGCAGGGCAGCAGGTGATGACCGGTGCCGGACAGCAGATCCAGAAATATATGCGCAAGGGTATGGAACTCCAGGGTTAAACCCTGGAATTGCATTACGAAATTAATTGGTCTCAGGAGTACATTGTGAAAGAAGCCGTTATTGTCGCCACCGCACGCACCCCGATTGGCAAGGCCTATCGGGGTATTTTCAACAATACTGAAGCGCCCACCCTGGGTGGCTGGGCGATCGAGGCGGCGGTTGCCCGCGCCGGTATCGACCCCGCCTCAGTCGACGATGTCATTATGGGATGCGCGCTGACCCAGGGTAGTGCGGGGTCCAATATCGGCCGCATGGCGGGGTTATCTGCGGGGTTGCCGGTGACGGTCAGTGGCATGACCCTGGATCGCCAGTGCTCCTCCGGTCTGATGTCCATCGCAACCGCCGCCAAACAGATTGTGCACGACGGCATGACCACAGTGGTGGGCGCCGGGGTGGAACAAATCAGTCTGGTGCAGAACGAGCATATGAATCGCCACCGCGGCATGGACCCGCGGCTGGTCGCGCTGCACAGGGATATCTATATGCCCATGTTGCAGACCGCCGAAGTGGTGGCACAACGCTACGGCATCAGTCGCGAGCAACAGGACGCCTATGCCTTGCAATCCCAGCAGCGCACCGCCGCCGCCCAGCAGGCGGGCAAATTCGACGACGAAATTATCCAGGTAACCGCCACCATGGGTGTGGTGGACAAGGCGACCAAAGAAATCAGCCTGGTGGAAAAAACCCTGGGCGGGGACGAAGGGAATCGCCCGGACACGAGTGCGGACGGGCTTGCCGCCCTTAAACCGGTGATCGAGGGCGGTTGCATCACCGCCGGCAACGCCAGCCAATTATCGGATGGTGCCGCTGCCTGTGTGGTGATGGACCGCAAAACCGCCGAACAAAAAGGCTTGCAGCCCCTCGGCATTTATCGGGGTATGGCGGTGGCCGGTTGCGAGCCGGATGAAATGGGGATCGGACCGGTGTTTGCCATTCCAAAACTACTTAAGCAGCACGGTTTGAAAATGGACGACATTGGTGTCTGGGAGCTCAACGAAGCGTTTGCAGTGCAGGTCATATACTGTCGCGACAAACTGGGAATTCCCGATGGGCGCTTGAATATTAACGGTGGCGCGATTTCTATCGGTCATCCCTACGGCATGAGCGGCGCGCGTATGGTGGGCCATGCCCTGCGCGAAGGTAAGCGCCAGGGGGCTAAGTACGTGGTGATTACCATGTGTGTTGGCGGTGGTATGGGCGCCGCCGGTTTGTTTGAAGTGGCGTGACGCCAGCTGGTCTTTTTAAAGTAATTTTTTGTACAGAGTTGGGCGTAAAGTATGTTTGAAAAGTTAAATGTGTTGACAGAGTTCCTGACCATCTACGGATTAAAGTTGGTGGTTGCGTTAGTCACTATCCTGGTGGGCACCCGGATTGCGAAATGGTTGAGTGCCGTTACCCGCAACGTGATGCGCAAAAAAAATGTCGATCCAGCTCTGGAAAACGTCACGGTGAGCCTGGTGTATTACGGGCTTCTGGGTTTCGTTATTATTGCGGCGTTAGGGCAGGTAGGTATTCAGACTGCCTCCTTCGTGGCGCTTATTGGCGCGGCGGGTCTGGCGATTGGTCTGGCGTTGCAGGGCTCGCTCTCCAATCTGGCGGCGGGTTTTCTGATTTTGGTGTTCCGCCCCTTCCGGGTCGGCGATTTTGTCGAATTGGCCGGCGTGTCCGGGGCAGTGGAAAAGATTTTGATTTTTACTACCGAACTGAAAACTGCGGATAATAAAAAGGTAATTATTCCCAATGCGTTGGTGATCGGTGGAACTATCACCAATTTTTCGGCCAACGACACCCGCCGCATCGATTTAACGGTAGGCATCAGTTACGCCGACGATATCGATCGGGCCAAGGATGTATTGATGGCGGTTGTGGGGGCCGACGAACGGGTACTGGCGGAGCCGGAAACAGTGATCGGGGTGCACGCACTGGCGGACAGCAGTGTTAATATTGTGGTGCGTCCCTGGGTTAAAACGGTCGACTACTGGCCAACGCACTTTGCGTTAACCGAGGCCATCAAGAAAAATTTTGACAGGGCAGGTATTACCATTCCGTTTCCGCAGCGGGAGGTTCATGTGGTGCGACGAGATGCCGAATTGGCGAGCGATAATAAAGCGTAGATGAACGTACATTAATTCCGGTTAGAGGATATTGCGATGAAAGGATTGAGGTTGGTGATATTGGCCGTTGTTTTCGTGGGGCTGAGCGCGACTTTTCCAGTGATGGCAAAGCCGCCTGGTGGGGAAGGAGCGAAAGCCAGTGACAGGATGGAGCGGCACACTGGAGGCGTTGGCGAAAGAGACCTGTCTGCGAACGATAAAAAATCAAAAAAGGAAAAACTGAGAAAGGATGAAAAAAAAGAACACGCCGATGAATTTTTGGTCGATGGTCATGAGCGCGACGGCAAGAACAAGGGCGAGCGGGAAAAGAATCGCGATCACAGCGAAAATGATGAGTCGCCTGGATTGTACAAGCAGCACGACATGAAAATGGATCAGGAGCAAAAGGAGCTCGGGCGGGGCTCGGAGCAGGGCCAGAAGATGCGCGAGCAGCATAGCCGTAAATGGTGGAAGTTCTGGGAATAAAAACCAGGCGATGTGTTGTGTAATGATCAGCCGGGTTGGCGATTTTTGCGGTGCATCATATACAGGTTGGCGGAGGCGCGGCAAACACCCGGGGTGCTATTTTTTATGGGCAGGCGCGCGGGAGAAGCGCCGTTTGCGGCGATAGGGAAATACATCGACAATTTTCCCCGCGCGGATTTCGCGCTGTATTTCCTGCCAAAAAGCTGGGTCGTAAATGTCCATATGTAGCTCCTCGAAAGCCTTTTTTGCCAGCAGGTTGCCGGAAAAAAACAGGCGGAACTGTTCCGGAAAAACATCGTTTTGCGCAACGCTATACCAGGGTGTCGCCGACAATTCCTGTTCCTCGGTCTGGGGTTCTGGAATATGTCGGAAGCGGCAGTCGGTGAGCGGGCAGATTTCATCGTAATCGTAAAATACCACGCGTCCATGGCGGGTCACGCCGAAATTTTTCAACAACATATCCCCCGGAAAAATGTTGGCTGCGGCGAGTTGTTTGATCGCATTGCCGTACTCGTCCATCACTTCATATGTTTGTCGGGGATCCGCGTGCTGCAGGTAGATATTAAGGGGGGTCATTCTGCGTTCGGTATACAGGTGGCGAATAACCAGTTTGTTATCCCGGAACGACAGTAAAGATGGCGTCAGGGTGGTCAGTTCTTCAAGCAGGTTGGCGGAAAATCGGTCCAGGGGAAAGCTGAGATCATGAAATTCCTGGGTATCGGCCATGCGTCCAATGCGATCGTGGCGGGAGACAATTTTATACTGCTCGCGAACAATTTCGTGGGTGACCTCCTTGGGGGGGTCGAATTTGTCCTTGATCACCTTAAAAACGATATCGTAGGATGGCAGGGTGAACACGCTCATCACCATTCCCTTAATCCCGGGTGCAATGACAAATTGATCCGCGGAGTTTTCCAGGTGGTGAACCAGCTCGCGATAAAATTCGGTTTTCGCGTGTTTCGGAAAACCCAGTGACGTGTATATTTCGTAATCGCCCTTGTGCGGAAGTAATAATTTTAAAAAATGTAGATACTCATAAGGCGTTGGCGCGTCAACCATAAAATGGGTTCTTGCGAAACTGAATACAACACTCATTTCCTCGGCGTTAAAAAGCACCGTATCCACAAATAGTCCATTTTGTTCGTTGTTGAGAATCGGTAAAACCATAGGTATATGCGTCGCGCCGACAACTATGCGGCCCACCAGATAGGCGGCTTTGCCACGATAAAAAACTGATTCCAGTACATCAATTTTCAGGTTGTCGAGATTGTTCTGGTGCGCTGAGCCGATGTCTTCCGCGAAGGCATTGACGATATTGTGGACGTCTCTTTCCAGGTCTTCCCAGGGAATTGAAAACTCTGATTCGGTCAATAATTGTCGAAAAGCGGGTGCGACGTCAGCGCCGCTTTGGTAGCGTACATAAATGCTGTATTCGCTTTCCGGTTCTTTTTGTCGTTGCGAAGGGAACACGTAAATAAGCGAGTTGTCGATCTTATCGTGGTCGTTAATGTGGCCGAAAACGGAGTTAAAGAACGTTTCCATAATCTGGAAGTTGGTGGCGTTGTGGAGTAGTTGGGTGTAGATAAGTTTGGCCTGCCGCCAAAGTTCGAAGCTTCTGATATCCTTGGTCGTTACCGTCTCAAGTAGCAGCGCGGTCTGTTGCACCTTGGATTTGTACAGTTCAATGCGCTCCTGGTTGGCCGCCTGTACCCCCTGCCAGTCGGCCTTTTCGAAGCGTGCTT
The DNA here is from genome assembly GCA_041633885.1 of Porticoccaceae bacterium. Classification (GTDB taxonomy): domain Bacteria; phylum Pseudomonadota; class Gammaproteobacteria; order Pseudomonadales; family Porticoccaceae; genus JBFJKD01. The sequence continues at coordinate 398 of JBFJMM010000034.1, read as the reverse complement.
TGGCGCCGATGGTAATGTTGTGAAATTCGGCGAAATAACTGTGAAATCCATTGTGAATGGTTTTCGCCATGCGCCGTGCGCTGCTATTGCGCATGGGGGGGTGTTGACTCATATTCAATCAGGCCAGGCCAGGATTACAGGTCGAGGTCTTCGCGCATGGCGCGCAGGCGGCGCTGGCGCTCTTCCCGGGTCAGGGGTTGTTCGCGCTGTTTCTCCAGAGCGGGCGGCGCATCAATGGTCAATTCCCTGCCGGCAACCACATCGCGGCACAGTGCGTGATAGTGCCGTTGAAAGGTTGGCCAGGTCAGGCTTTCCGGTTGGCTGGCCAGATGGTGCCACCCCGTTTTTTTGCCGGCGTGGTACACCGCGGGGTGGGTCCATTGCTGCGCGGCCTTGGG
>JBFJMM010000033.1:0-13879 GCA_041633885.1 Porticoccaceae bacterium | reverse complement strand
TCCGCGATTCATGGCATTGTGGAATTGCGCCTTGCTCGCGGCATCCGTTCCCGAATTCTGCAGCGCCGCAATCATGTCTCTCAAACTCGAAAAAATATCCTCACGCCGCGCGGGCGCCACTGTCAGACTGTCGCCGTTGGCGGGCGCGCCACTCACCGTTATTTTCGCTCCGCCGAAAACAATGGCTTCGTCCGCACTATAGGTACCGCTGGCAACCACGCCGCTGGCGGCACCCACCACCTGATAAGTGACCGCGGCGCCGGGCGCGGTTTGACTGAACGTTACCGTGTAACTGTCCGCGACAAAAGCACCGTTAACCGACGTTGCCCCGACCACACCTGAACCCGTGTTCCCGGCATTAATAGCGATATCAAACACACCGTTGCCGGTGGGGATAAGCTGGAACACCTGCGCACCGGAATCCGCCACGGACATTTGCATGGCGGGTCCAACCTGCAATAAACGTTGTCCCTGGTCGCCGCTATAGACCACCGCACCGCCACTCAACGTGAACGGTTGACTGGCAGTTTGATAACCCGCAAACAGATAATCCCCATTGGCATCCCGGGAATTCGCCAGGGCCAGCAGCTCGTCCAGTTTGGCCTGCATTTCCACGGCGATGGCGCGCCGATCATTGACACTCAAGACGTCGTTGTTGGCCTGGAGCGTTAACTCCCTGACCCGCTGCAAGACATTGCCGGACGCGGTCAGCGCGCTATCCTCCAGGGACAACTGGGTGCGCGCCATTTCACCGTTGCGTTGATACTGGTCGACAATGGCGATCTCCCGTGCCAGATCGAGCATGCGCACCGCCCCCACTGGATCGTCGGAGGGCGTCAAAATGCGCTCCCCGGTGGCCACCTGCAACTGGGTTTTACTGAGGCGGGTTTGCTGGGCAAGAATGCTGTCTATGCCGCCCTGGTGGATTTGAGCCGTCGAGATACGCATCGCCGTTACCTCCGCGTTGCTTCGAGCAGGGTTTGAAACAGGCCATCCGCCACCGAAACGATGCGCGCCGCGGCCTGATAGGCCTGCTGCAGACGCAGCAGCCGCGCCGCCTCTTCATCGAGGTTCACCCCCGACACGGACTCCCGTGCGTCCACCGCCTGTTGCAACAAGATATTCTGGGTGTCGAGGTTGGCCTGCCCCTGCCGGGTTTTAACGCCCACGTCTGCGACCAGCGAGCCGTAGGCCTCGCCGAATGTGCTGGCGCCGTTATTTACCAGCCGCTGGGTCTGTAGCCCCGCCAGCAGCAGGCCATTGCGATTGTCGCCGCGGCCACCGCTGTTGTGCTCCAGCACCAGGGTGTCGCCCGCCTGGGGAATACCCCGCACGGTAAGGCGCATGTCACCGAAACCGCTCAGGGTAAATGTTTTACCATTGCTGTCCAGCGCAGGATCAAAGGCAAGGGGCCCGCTCGGCCCACCACTGACATCAAAGCCGGGCACACCGGCGCCCAATGCATTCGGGTTAAAGGTCAGGCTGATGGGGCCCGCCAAGGGCAGACCAGTTGTGGACTGCACCGTCACATCAGCGATGGTGGCCGTACCTGTATTCGTCACGGTGGCGCTGGCGCGCACCGGTGCGGCGATGGCAATCCGCGACACATCCGTCAGCGCCACCCCAAAGGCGCCAGCCGCGTCGTGTACCGGACGCACCAGAAAACTGTCGCCCAGAGCTGGCGTCCCGCTGACGGCGATGGTCAGGCCATCCAGATTAAACGGCCCGCTGCCGGTAACAATGTTATTGTCGGCGATGCGCGTGACCAACCACTGGCTACCGTCGTAGTTAAGCCGATAATCCGATGCCGCCAGAGCACCGGCGTCAGTCACGGTCACGGCGACGGAGGCGGTGCCAGAATTACCTGTCGCAGCTACCGTCACCGGACTTAGGGGAGCAAAAAAATCACCCCCCAGTTGACCGTTACTGTCCATCCCCAGACGATGCTGCGCATTAAAGGTGTCGGTAACCACCGCCGCCAGACGTCCCAGCTGGTTGCGCGCGGGGTCGAGAACACGGGTGCGAAAATCCATCACCCCGCTGATTTCCCCACCACTCAGAAACTGGGAAATCACCGCGGTGCCCCCGTTCGGGGTTTTGATACCTATTTCCAGACGATTGGGGTCGAGCGCGCTGGCAACTGTGGTTATCGGTTGCGCTGCGGCGCCGACCACCAATGGCTGACCGCTACCAATCATCACGTTGACCGAACCGTCTGCCAGACCCACGGTGGTAATACCAATTTTTTTGGAGAGCTGCGTCAGCAGCAAATCCCGTTGGTCGAGCAAATCATTGGGCGGCTGGCCACCCGCGGTGCCGGTGGCAACGGTTATCTCCTGATTCAGTTTGGCGATATTAAATGCCAGCCCGTTAATTTCATCCACGGTCACGGTCAGGCGATTGTTCACCTCCGTTTCCAGATCCACCAGGCTACGATCCAGAAAAGTAAAGCGATCCGCCAGCGCCTGAGCCTCCGCCAACATCACCTGGCGTTCCGGCAGACCAGAGGGATTCGCGGCCACCGCCTGTATGGAGTCGAAGAATTGTTGCAGTGCTGGACTCAGTCCGGAACTGCCGCCGGCCAGCAAATTGTCGAGCCGATTTGTGAGGGACACATAGGCGTCCAGGCCGCTCTGGTTTGCAGTTTGCGACAACACCTGACCGGAAATAAAATCGTCGTAGGCACGGCGCACAGTGCTAATCTGTACCCCATTGCCGATAAAACCGCTGCCGGATAATTGCGGCGGCAACGTGGTGAATTCCACCCGCTGGCGGCTATAGCCTTCGGTGTTGACGTTGGCTATGTTGTGGCCCGTGGTGCTGAGCGCCTTTTGTAGCGACAACAGGGCCGACGTGCCAATACCAAGAATCTCTGCCATGTTCGTTTAACCTCTCACTTTCCGCAAACCGCGCAGCACCGTTTGCAACAGCCCTGTCCTGGGCAATCGTGTTAAACCACCCGTCACCTCACGGCACCGTTGCTCGCCAGCCTGGCACTGCCATACTGGCTACAGGGTGCTCACCTCAGGTGATAACACCGCCCTGGCGGGCAACGCAGCCATCTGCGCATCTACCTGCGCCATAATCGCGGTGATTTTCTGTGCGTAACGGGGATCGGTGGCATACCCGGCCGCCTGCAGATCACGGGCGTAGCGCGCCCCGTCTCCATTTCCGGACAGGGCGGTTGCATAGCGCGGGTTGGATTTCAGGAAATCCACATAATCGTTAAACGCCGCCTGCAGCGAGGGGTAAGCGCGAAACTGGGCGCGCTCGCGCACGGCGATGCCGTCCCGGTATTCCAGCGTACCCACATTGACCCGGTCCCCCGTCCAGTCGGCACTGGCCTTGATACCAAACAGGTTGTAGCTGCTGGTGCCATCGGGCCGCCGAATAACATGCCGACCCCAGCCGCTTTCCAGGGCCGCCTGGGCGATCAGAGCCTCGGGAGCCACTCCCAGCTCGCCACCCGCTGTTTGCGCAAACCGGCGCACATCAATCACGAATTGTTCCGGCGCATGGGGTCGCCACCCGGCGGGCTGCACGTCGCCAGCTATCTGCTCAGCGGTCCGTGGGGACCCGCCAGCTGCGGCTTCGCTACTCCTCACCGGCGCGTTTAACGGAGCGCGGTTGGCCGGGTTAAGCAGTTGATTGCGCAACGGTAAGGCCAACGGATCGGTATCGGTCACCGGTGCGGCCCCGGAGATTTGCGCCTCGATCACATCGGCCAGCCCAATACCTTTGCCAGCGGATAACTCGAGGGCGATCTGATCGTCGAACATCTGCTGGTAGGTATCCATCTGACTGCTGTCCAGCAGGCCACCTTGCGGCGTCGCCGCGCGCATCGCTTTTAACATAATTTGAATAAAGATTGATTCGAACTGCTGCGCCGTCCCGCGGGCCGCATCCGGATCCGCGCGCCGCGCGTCGGCACGCATCTGGTGAAAAGATCCGAAATCGCTGTAAACCTGCTGAGCAACCATCGTTGATCCCTGGCCCTAAATAACGATTAGCTGGGCGCGCAAAGCGCCCGCCTGTTTAAGCGCTTCGAGAATAGCCACCAGATCCCCTGGCGCCGCACCGACCTGATTAACCGCGCGCACAATTTCGTCCAGGGTGATACCCGGGTTGAATAAAAACATGCGCGCTTGCTCTTCGCTGATCTCCACAGACGACTGGGGCACCACCACCGTGTCCCCCTGCGCAAAAGGCCCCGGCTGACTGGCCAGCAACTGCTCGGACACTGTTACCGTCAAACTGCCGTGGGCCACGGCCACCGGCGCCACGCGCACGTGACTGCCGATCACGATGGTACCGGTGCGAGCATTCACTATGACCCTGGCGGCAGCGTCACCGGGATCGACCTGAATATTTTCGAGATTGGCAAGGAAGGCGACCCGCAAACTGGGATCCATGGGGGCGTGCACCCTGATCGAAACACTGTCTGTCGGCATCGCCACCTGGGAGCCGAATACCCGGTTGATATTTTCCGCCAGACGCTGGGCGGTGGTGAAATCCGGGGTATTGAGATTCAGCACCAGTACCCCGTCGTCAGCGAACGAATTGGGTACCACCCGCTCCACGGTCGCGCCGTTGGGAATGCGGCCGGCACTGGGAATATTGACCGTAATGCGCGACCCGTCCGCACCGTCGGCGCCAAAGCCCCCCACGACGAGATTGCCCTGACCGATGGCGTACACCTGTCCGTCGGCGCCTTTCAACGGCGTCATCAACAGACTGCCACCGCGCAGGCTTTTGGCGTTACCGATCGAGGACACGGTGATATCAATGGTTTGACCGGGTTTGGCAAAGGCCGGCAATTCCGCGTGCACCATCACCGCCGCCACATTTTTTAACTGGGGATTGACGTTAGGGGGAATCACCACACCCATTTTCGTCAACATGTTTTTTAAGCTCTGTACGGTAAATGGCGCCTGGGTTGTCTGGTCGCCGCTACCGTCGAGACCCACCACCAGTCCGTAACCCACCAACTGGTTATCGCGGACACCGGCGATAGATGCCAGGTCCTTGATCCGTTCGGCATTCACCGGGGCACCGCACAAGACGCCGCTGAGCAACACACCCAGCCATCGCCAACGCCAATTTTTTTTCATTGCCAATTGCATTCCCATCTCCCGATTAGAATGGCCACAGGGGACTCATAAAAAAACGTGCCAGCCAGCCCACCATGTTGGCTTCCGAAATCGCCCCGGTGCCACCATAAGAAATACGGGCATCGGCAACCTGCGTCGAGGGCACCGTGTTGTCCGCACCGATGTCAGTGGGGCGCACGATGCCGCGCAGGCGCACATATTCACTGCCCTGATTAATCTGAATCCATTTTTCACCCTGCACCACCAGATTGCCGTTGGGTAACACCTGGGCGACCGTCACCGTAACGCTACCGCGCAACTTGTTACTCTGGTTGCTGTCCCCTTCGCCGCTAAATTCGTGATCCGAGGCAATTTCGCTGCTCAGATCATTGGCGCCAAACGTGCGTTGCTTACCAAACAGGGTCGGATTTGGAATACTGTTGCTGGTGGATTTATCGACATTGGTCGCGCTGCTTTTCGCGGCGTCCATTTGCTCCACTAACAGAACCCGCAAAATGTCCCCCACCCGGCGCGCGCGCAAATCCTCGAACAACACCACGTCGTAGCCGGCCTGGTAGATACTGCCGTTGCGCAGTTCCTGCGGCGGTGGCGCAGGTGGCATCACCGGCTCGTAACCGACGGTGCTTTTTTCCGGGATGGCGCCACAACCCCCGAGCAGTGCCAGGGCGGCGCAAAAAAACGGGTACCACAGTGACTTTTGCATGATAGTCGCGCTACAGGTTATTGGTCACGAATTGCAGCATTTGATCGCTGGAAGAAATGGCCTTGGAGTTCATTTCATAGGCGCGCTGGGTTTCAATCATATTGACCAGCTCCTCCACCACATTGACGTTGGAGCTTTCCACATAGCCCTGCACCACCGATCCCAGCCCATTAAGCCCGGGATTGCCCACCAGCGGGCTGCCACTGGCGGCAGATTCCAGAAACAAATTTTTACCGATCGGCTGCAGGCCGGCGGGATTGATAAAATCCGCCAGCTGAATGGTGCCCACCTGGGTGGGCGCGGCGGCGCCGGGGGTGCGCACCGACACCGTGCCGTCGCTGCCAATATTGATCGACTGGGCGTCCTGGGGAATGGTCACCGCCGGTTGCACAACATAGCCACTGGACGTCACCATCTGACCCTGGGAGTCGACCTGCATGGAGCCGTCGCGGGTGTAGGACATGGAGCCATCGGGCAGCAGCACCTGTAAAAACCCCCGCCCGTCAATTGCCAGGTCCAGGGAGTTTTCAGTCTGTTCGAGGTTACCCTGGGAAAACAGTTTTTCCGTCGCCACCACGCGCACGCCGGTGCCCAACATGAGTCCGGAAGGCAACTGGGTATCCTGGGACGACTGCGCGCCCACCTGGCGCAGGTTCTGGTACATCAGATCTTCAAACACGGCGCGGCCCCGTTTAAATCCCGATGTGCTGGCGTTGGCCAGATTATTGGCGATGGTCGCCATGCGCGTTTGCTGCGCATCCAGCCCGGTTTTGGAAATCCACAATGCTTCGTTCATTTACGCGCTCCTGGTAACCTGTACGTTCTTGCTAATTTGACCGGCCCGCGCGGCGTGCGCGGGGTCGGACAACCGCCCTGTTGTCAGGACATACTCATCAGCGAGGCCGACGCCTGATCATTGTCGGCGGCAACCCGCATCATCTTTACCTGTAACTCAAACGAACGGGACAGCTCAATCATGCGCACCATCGCCGCCACGGAACTGACATTACTGGTCTCCAGGGACTGGGACGTCAGTTGCACACCGTTATCGACAGCCGCACTCTGGCCGTCGCGACGACGCAATAAACCATCCGCCCCTTTTTCCATATCCGCCGGATCGGACGCCACCAGTTTGATACGATCGGCCACCGACATGGCGTTGGGATTCTGGCCCACCGGCAAAATAGTAATGGTGCCGTCCGCTCCCACTTCGAGTTTGGTGTGGGGCGGCAGGGCGATTTGCCCGGAATTTCCCAGTATCGCCTGACCAGCGCCGTTGGTGAGCAGGCCAAAGGCGTCAATCTGCAGGTCTCCGCGCCGGGTGTACGCTTCACTGCCATCCGGCGCCTGCACGGCAATCCAGCCTTCGCCATTGATGGCCACATCCAGGTCCCGACCGGTGCTTTGCACGGTGCCGCGTGTGGCGTCGAATCCCGCGCCCTGCAACTGGGTGTAGGCGCGGCTGGCATAGCCTGGACCTTGCACCTGGGCCGCATCGAACAGCGCCAGGTCGGCGCGAAAGCCACTGGTGGAGGCGTTGGCAAGGTTCTGCGAGTTGACCGCCTGAGCCCGTAAACTTTGACTCGCGCCACTCATCGCCACATACAACAAACGGTCCATAATCTACGTCCTGCCCGCCAATTAACGCAGGTTAATCACGGTCTGTGTAATCGCATCTTCGGTTTGAATTACCTGCGCGTTCGCCTGAAAATTACGCTGCGCGATAATCATATTGACCAGCTGTTCGGTGATTTCCACGTTGGAATCCTCCAGGGCCCCCGACTGAATGACGCCGAGACCCGCGGTGCCCGGTCCGCTCACCACCGCCGCACCCGAGGAAAACGTTTCCGCCCAGGCTGTGTCCCCTAACGCCTGTAAACCCTGGGGGTTCGCAAAGTTGGCCAGCGCTACCTGCCCCAGCGCCAGAGACTGGCCGTTGGTATAGCGCGCAAACACAATCCCTCCTTTGGAAATTTCCAGTCCCCGCAACTGCCCGGTGGTAAAGCCATCCTGGCTAATTGAGCTCACGGCAAAATTGGTGCCAAACTGAGTGCTGGTGGACAGGTTGATGGTAAAGTCCTGTGCCACTGCACCGGTGGGGCTGCCATTACTGTCGAGGGGATTCCACCCCGTGACGTTCACCTGAACCGGTAAAGTCGCCGGGTTAAACTGACCGTTTGCATCAAAGGTCAGAGTGTCCGGACCGGCCACAGTTACACCGTCTACCAGCGTATGCGCCTGCCACTCGTTGGCGGTGGCTGTTTTCACAAAATAGGTGCTGACCACATGGGGATTACCCAGTCCATCGTAGACCGTGGTAGAGGTGGTGCTGTTGTACATATCCGGTGAAGGTGAAGTGGGTGGCACCGCAAAGGCGTCATAGGGTCCACCCCAGGGAATGGTCGGCGCTACCGCCCGCGAGTCGAAGTTGGCCGTGATGTTCACGGTACCGGTCGGGGTTGGACTGATATAGGCGGTATCAATTTGCAGGGCGTCGATATTGCCGGTAATCGCCCCGGAGCTATCGGCCTGATAGGCCATCAGCCGTTTGCCTTCGGTATTGGTAATAAACCCTGACTGGTCGATAATAAAATTGCCCGCCCGGGTATAGGCAGCGGCACCATCGTCGCTGAGGATAAAAAAGCCGTTGCCGTTGATGGCCAGATCCAGCGCGTTATCGGTAAAACCAATATTGCCCTGGGTAAATTGTTGTGACACCGAGCTCAGACTAACACCCTTGCCGATGGCGTTGGCGCCCACCCCCAGTACGCTCGAGGCATAGATGTCCGCAAACTCTCCCCGGGACTGTTTGAAACCGGTGGTGGAACTGTTGGCGATGTTATTACCGATAATACTCAACTCGGCGGCGGACGCTCTAATGCCAGATATTGCGGTATCAAATGCCATAGTGTTTCTCCTGTTACTGTTCGCTTACGATCGGTTTACCCGTTGCCTATGTTGATCGCTATAAATATTCGCGCACGTCGGCGAGGGTAATATCCTGCCCACCGGCGAGGCGCAAATTGGCCTGTGTGCCATTGCCGGTCAGCGCCACACTCTCGACCCGCGCCACCGCGAATGCCGGCACCGCCTCGAACTGACCGTTGATCACCGCCTGTGCCGTAATCTGATAATTGCCAAATGGCTCCACACCGCCGTTGCCGTTGACCCCGTCCCAAGAGAACGAGACCCGACCCGCGCTCGACGGGCCCAGTTCCTGAACCTGCACGAGACGTCCGGCGCTGTCCTGAATTCGGACCTGTACTCCAGCGGCGTAGGTCGGCAAATCGATAACACCCCGCAACGGCGCGTCCTCTCCCAGCAACGCGGTGCCCGAATTGGTGACCACATCGCTACCCACCAACTGCACCGCCTGCAGGGCCTGGCCCGCGAATAGCGCGCCACCCAACTTGTCGAAGGAGGTCTGTAAACCCTGAATACCGTTGACCATGCTGAACTGGGATATCTGCGCAAGAAACTCAAAATTGTCCATCGGCTTACTGGGGTCCTGATGCTCCAGCTGGGCGACCATCAGGCGCAAAAAATCGTCCTGACCCAGTTCGTTTGGCTTCTTTGTGGCAGACGACGCAGTGCTCTTCGACACTGGACTACCGATAAGCTCGCTGACAGATTCCATACCAGGCTCCGATGCCAAACTGGTTCGCTAACGACCGAGATTCAGGGTTTGCAGCAGCAGCTGCTTGGAGGTATTCATCACCTCCACATTGTTCTGGTAGGCCCGCGATGCGGAAATCATGTTGGCCATTTCTTCCACCGTATTGACGTTGCCGTAATAAATGTAGCCATCGTTGTCCGCTAATGGGTGTTGCGGTGCGTATTCCTGCCGTGGGGGCGCGGCACTCTCGGCAACACCTTCGACGCGCACTGAGGCCAGCCCATGGATCGCATCCTGTACCAGCGCCGAAAATATCGGCTGCTTGGAGCGATACGCCGCCTCTGGGGTGGCGCTCACGGACTCGGCGTTGGCGAGGTTGCTGGAAATGGTGTTGAGTCGCACCGACTGCGCGGCCAGCGCGGAGCCAGACACATCCAGAACATTGAGCAGTCCCATGGTTATTCTCCCCGCAGCGCCAGCAAAATGGATTTCACCGCGCCATCCATAAAGCGCAGGCTGGTCTGGTAACGAATGGCGTTTTCGGTAAAGGCGACCTGCTCCGACTGGGTTTCCACCGTGTTGCCGTCCAGGGATGGCTGCAGGGGCACGCGATATTGAATTTCACCCTCGCCGGCAATGCCGGCCGTGAAATGATGGGCGCGGGTGGCGCGCATAGTGACGCCCTGCTCGACCGCACCCAGCATGGCACGAAAATCGATATCCCTGGCTTTGAAGCCGGGGGTATCCGCATTGGCCAGATTCGCGGCCAGTAGCCCGGCACGGCGGTTGTGGACCAGCATCGCCCGCGCATGGGGATCGAGAACGTTGTCTAAACCAATGGCCATCTCTAAATCATCCTCTTTGTTCGTCCGTCTCCGCGCAGGTCGGCTACCGGTTGATGTACGGCGCGCAATTGCCCAGCGCCTTAACAATCCGGTCAATGACCGCCTGCTTGCCCACTCAGCAAGGAGCAAGCCCCATGCCATACTCGAAAACACCCGCAGATTCAGCCCACTGGCCAAACTCCGTGTTTATTTTGCGGCAAAAAGCGGCAATCCCTTACCGCCGGGCGGCAAAGTACGGCGAGTCAATCGCGCGAGGGGCCAGCGAGCGGCTGATAACCCGTCGGGCGGATATCGGCACGATGCTTGCTTCATACCGATAGAAACCATAGTGGCGGCAGTACGAGACCGAAGGATGAACCCAATAAAACCAATTAATTTATACATATCAATTGGTTACGCTTTACAAAAGATATTTATTCGTGGTTTTTCGACGTCAAGAAACCGTCGCCGAGGGAACAAACAGATTGTGAACCTGAGTAAAAACGGACAACAGCAAAGCCGCGGTCGATCGGGAGCACCGGGTGTTGCCCTGGCCTGGCTGCTGCTCGCGCTGTGCGCTCCACCCGGCTACGGGCAAGGTGACCCCGGTTACCAGAGCCATCAGGCGATTCGCGATCGCGTCGAACAGTATGTGCGAACCCATCCCGCCCTGCAGTCTTTTGCCGACGTCCAGGTACGCGCCGCTGCGCTAGAATCGCGACTCACCCTGGCGCGCTGCAGCTCTGTGCTGGAAGCTTTTTTGCCACCCGGCGCCAAACTGCCGGATAATCCCACCGTAGGTATTCGCTGCAATACGGGACGCTCCTGGACCCTGTATGTACCCGTTCAGCTCGACGCCTATGTGGATGTTCCCGTCACCGCCCGGCCACTGTCCCGCGGCACGATTCTCGGTTCTGGCGATCTGCAGATTGCCCGCCATGGCATCAAGCAGCTACCGGCGGGCTATCTGGTTGAAATACACCAGGCGCTGGGTAAGCAGTTGTCCCGGTCGCTGGTGGCCGGCGAGGTGGTAACTTTGAACGTGATCGCCGCGCCCCGCCTGGTGCGCCGTGGCCAACTGGTTGGTCTGCTGGCCCAGGGGCCGGGCATCGATGTCAGAAGTTCGGGCAAAGCGCTGAGCGACGGTGTCGAGGGGGATCGCGTCAAAGTTCAGAACCCGTCCACGAAAAGGGTGGTGGAAGGGGTGGTGCTGGCGGATGGCACGGTGCGCGTCAACTGATGTAACGACCGCCATTGCCGCAAATAGAAAACCCTAAAGGATTATGACAAAATGCCGATACTTCACCTGCAAGGATTACTTTCGTTAAAGGACCCCGCACATGGCCATTGAAGTAAATTCGCTCCGACCCACCCAACCCACCGTGGTGGATGGTCAGCGGAACAAAGACAATACTGTTATTCACCCCGGATCGGGCAATGGCTCAACGGCTAACGCCCGGGGCACGGAAACGGTCACGGTAACCCACGCCGCGGAAAATTTGCGGCAAATGGAAAAGGCCGTCGCCGATATTCCCGTCGTGGACGCGCAGCGCGTGGCGTTAGTGCGCAAAGCGCTTCTGGAAGGGACCTACAAGGTGGACCCGGAGCGGATTGCCAGCAAACTGATTCAGTTTGAGAAAACGTTACTCTAGCCCCGTTGCCGATGCTCCCATCCCTGGTCACCTGGCAATGCCCCTGAATCCGCAACTGTTAGACGAATCCCTGGCGACGCTGCTGCGCCGCGAGATTGCCTGTGCCCGCAATCTCGAGACCCTGCTGGATACGGAAAGTCGCTGTCTGCAGACCCAGAACCTCGACGATCTGCAACAGGCCGGCATTGAAAAATTGTCGGTGGCCGATGAACTGCAACGGGTTGGCCTGCAGCGGGACACGCTACTCACCAGCAATGGTTTGACGGCCGGTCGCAGGGGCCTCGATAAGCTATGCGACGCCCAACCCGCCGGCATCAGCACCCCGTTGTGGCACGACCTGCAGGCTATCATCGCCCACTGCCAGGAAAAAAATCGGCATATAGGCGCGGCGATTCATCGCGCCGAGCTAACCACCGGCCGCGCCCTGCAGATTCTCAAGCAGGGCTATCTCGACGACGTTCAGTTATATGGCGCAACCGGCGACACCCACGCCAGCACCCGAGCTCAGAGCGTCGCAAAAGCCTGATCCTTTTTCCCACCAGGTCATGATGGCGTCAAACTGACGCCCGAACACTTTATCGACTGACTCTGTTATACATTCCCGGCTCCCCCCTCTCCAGGACCCGGAGCAAACCGGAATAGGGCTATCCGTGGCAATTGCGCCATGCCCACGTTGGCCGGCCGCCAAGCGGGGAGGGACCCTGTTAGATCAGCCTGCACACTGGCAAATGGCTTGCAATAACAACCAACGCTGTCCTTTTTGGCGCCAAATATTTGACGATTATCCCAACAATCGGGGATAGCTAACCGAGTTTCATGCGTAATAACCTCTCATTACTTCATCTGGCCTGAATTTTGCTTCTTTTTTTGCAACCAGCGGTAGCCGACTTAGCCCAAGGGGGCTGGAGCCTGGAGAGAAAAATATGCGTAGTATTACCGGAGCATTGCACGGCGAAGGTACCACCAAAGAGCGGGCGCCACGCAAACTCAATCACCCAGATATTTTGCGTTTGCACCAACGCTTTCAAACCGTGATAGAACCACCGGCTCTGCTGGACATGTTCCACGCCGAGCTTGGGGCTATCCTCGATTTCGACGGCCTGGAGTATGAATTTCCCGCGCAGCAACTACATTTTTCCGCTGGGCAAAATAGACACCATACCTGCACCTATCAGCTGGCTATCGACCCGGTTAGCCTCGGCGAAATAACCCTCAGCCGCCGTCAGCCATTTAGTGAAGATGAATTATTTGTTATCGAAACTTCCCTAAGCGCACTGCTATACCAGTTGCGGAATGCGTTGCAATACCGCTCCGCCGTGAAAAATGCCATGACCGATACCATGACCGGGCTATTCAACCGCCACGCTCTGGAACAACTATTTCCCATTGAACTGGAGCGCTCCAAACGACAGGGAATCCCCCTCTCCGTTTTGTTGATCGACATCGACCACTTCAAGACCATCAATGACACTTGGGGACACGCGGCCGGAGACTCCCTGCTGGTACAGACTTCCGCGTTACTGGAGCGCACCATGCGCTTGTCTAATACCGCGTTTCGGTTTGGTGGCGAGGAGTTTTTACTGATGCTTCCGGCCACCACCCTCCGACAGGCCAAAATTGCCGGGGAAAGAATCCGTAAGGCCCTGGCCAGCACACCGCTTTCCTACGAGGGTACCGCGATAAGTATCACCGCCAGCCTGGGTGCGGCCACCCTCAAAGAAGGTGACGATTTACTGTCGCTGATTCGCAAAGCGGACCGCGCATTGTACAGGGCGAAGAATTCAGGACGTAACCAACTGTATATTGCCGATTCAGAGGGCGATTAATACGTTTACTACCGCGCGGCTACGGAGCCCGATTTGGCACGGTTCTTTTATCACCGCACCATTGCCCGTTGGCCCATGCAATCGCCAACAAAACAACGAAAAAATAGCGGTAGACCCCGGACGCTGCCAGCATTCCGTCACCTGCAC
>JBFJMM010000032.1:0-13952 GCA_041633885.1 Porticoccaceae bacterium | reverse complement strand
CGCCAATCGCGTCTTCCACGGTAACCCGCAACATACGTCGCGTTTCGGGGTTCATGGTGGTCTCCCACAATTGCTCCGGATTCATTTCGCCCAGTCCCTTGTAGCGCTGAATGGTGAACCCGCGGCGGGATTCATCCATGAGCCATTCTAATGCCTCCGGAAAACTTTCGACCGTCTTCTGCTTATCGCCCCGTTGCACGTAAGCGCCATCCTCCAGCAGACCCTGTAACTCATCGCCCAGAGCGACAATCGCTCGATATTCGCCGGAAAGGAAAAAATCCCTTTTAAATTCGTAGGTTACGCGCGCCCCATGGGCAACAACCGCGGCCACCGGTAAAAACAGGTGGCGCTCCACATCTTCCTGCACGGAAAACTCATAGTGGTGGCTACGGGAATTGGTGCCGCTGTAGAAAGCTGTTTGCAAGTGTTGACACCACTGCTCCACAGCACCACGGTCGGCCAACTGGTCCGCGTTAATTTTTGGCAAATAGACCATTCGGTCAAGAATTTCCTGTGGATAAACCCGGGACATGCGCTCAATGATCGTCATAACCCTGCGGTAATGCCTGACCAGCGCTTCGAGGGCTTCTCCACTCAACGCCGGCGCCTCTGCATTAACATGCAACGCCGCGGTGGTCAGTGCAGATTGGGTCAAAAATTCCGTCAGCGCAATATCGTCCTTCAAATACTGCTCCTGCTTACCCTTGCTGATTTTGTACAGCGGTGGCTGAGCAATATAAATATGGCCGCGGTCCACAAGCTCCCGCATTTGGCGGAAAAAGAATGTGAGCAGCAGGGTGCGAATATGGGAGCCATCCACGTCCGCATCAGTCATGATGACGATCGTGTGATAGCGCAGTTTATCGACGTTGAATTCCTGAGGACCGATACCACAGCCCAGCGCGGTTATCAGCGTTCCGACCTCCGCGCTGGACAGCATCTTGTCGAACCGGGCTTTTTCAACATTCAGAATTTTTCCTTTGAGAGGCAATATCGCCTGATTGCTGCGATCCCGCCCCTGTTTCGCGGACCCGCCCGCGGAGTCGCCCTCCACCAGATAAAGCTCGGACAGGGCCGGATCTTTTTCCCGGCAGTCGGCGAGCTTACCAGGCAGGCCAGCAATATCCAGCGCGCCCTTACGGCGCGTCATATCCCGCGCCTTGCGCGCGGCTTCACGGGCGCGGGCGGCCTCCACCATCTTCATAACAATGATTTTGGCTTCCTGCGGTTGCTCCAGTAGGTAGTCGTTGAATTTAGTGCCGACCTCCTGTTCCACCGCCGTCTTGACTTCAGAGCTGACCAATTTGTCCTTGGTTTGGGACGAAAATTTGGGATCCGGGACTTTTACGGAAATAACCGCGGTCAACCCCTCCCGGGCATCATCACCGGTGGTGGCGACCTTGGTTTTAGCGGCAATACCCTCTTTCTCAATGTAGGTATTCAGGCTTCGCGTCAGCGCCGACCGAAATCCCGCCAGGTGTGTGCCGCCATCTCGTTGGGGAATATTATTGGTGTAACAAAAAATATTTTCCTGAAAACCATCGTTCCACTGCAGCGCGGCCTCAACACCTACACCGTCGTCGCGCTGCGTGGTGAAGTAGAAAATGCGATTGACGCCATTCTTGTTCTGATTAAGAAATTCGACGAAGGCCTTCAGGCCACCCTCGTATTCATAGAGCTCTTCTTTACCGGTACGTTCGTCCTGAAGCAGGATCCGCACCCCGGAATTGAGAAACGACAGCTCTCGCAGCCGCTTGGCGAGAATATCAAAATGGAAGTTGATTTGGGTAAACGTGCCGGTGGACGGCCAAAATGTCACATCTGTCCCTTTTCCCTGGGTTTCTCCCACCGCAGCTAGCGGCGCCTCGGGTACGCCGTGATGATAAACCTGCTCGTAAACCCTGCCACCCCTGCGAATCACCAGCTTCAGGGTCTCTGACAACGCATTCACGACAGAAACCCCTACGCCGTGCAATCCACCAGACACTTTGTAGCTGTTATCGTCAAATTTACCTCCCGCGTGCAACACCGTCATAATTACCTCGGCGGCGGAGACTCCTTCTTCGTGTTCATCGACAGGAATCCCGCGACCGTTATCCGACACGGTCACCGATTCATCCGGGTGAATGATGACTCTGACTTCGGTACAGTGGCCGGCAAGCGCCTCGTCGATGGCGTTATCCACCAGCTCAAACACCATATGATGAAGGCCGGTGCCATCATCGGTGTCGCCAATGTACATCCCAGGACGCTTGCGTACAGCGTCAAGCCCTTTCAGCACCTTGATGCTCGACGAATCGTAGTTCTTCTCTTCGCTCATGCGCTGTCCTTCTGTCGTGTGCCACAAAAACTAACCATTACGAACCACCCCCTGTTCCACGTGGAACACTGTATGGCCGATCCCCCCGCCACTACGGTCAGGCCAGAGAGCCAATAACTCCGCCTCGTCGGCCCCCGTAATAAACGCCTGGGCCTGCATTTCCCCTAGAAACCGCGCCACGGCCTGACGATGTGCCTTGTCGAGCTCCGCGGGCAGGTCGTCCACCAGGTAAACACAGGTACGGCCAGTCGCCCTGAAGTAAAACAGCCCCTGAGCCAATAACATCGCTGTCACCAGCGCTTTCGATTGCCCCCGCGACAGCACCTCCGCGGCCGCGTGATCCCCGCACACTATTTTCAAGTCGGCGCGATGGGGACCATGGTGGGTAACCCTCGCCTGCTGATCTCGCCGCCGATCTTTGACTAGCACGTCCGCAAGGGGCAATCGTTCATCCCACCCGCAATGAAATCGAAACTGCAAGTCTTTAATCGGAGAAAGACGCTGTAAAACCTGGTTAATTTGTGGTGCAAGCCCGTCGAGATACCGTTTCCGTTGGACGGTTACCCGTTCCGCAAGCGCGACAAACTGGGCATCCCACAAAGCCAGTTCTGAAGGGTCTATTCTATCATGACGAAGCAACGAATTGCGGTGTTGCAGACAGCGGGCTAACCGGCGCCAAAGCTCTTTAAAGTCCTGTTCCACGTGGAACACACCCCAATCCAGAAACTGTCGGCGACCCTGGGGTCCCCCCTCAAGCAACTGAAAACTGTCGTTGTTTAGTAGCAACAGCGGCAGGGCCTGGGCGAGGACTGACGACGCATAGACCCGCTCTCCGTCGAGCTTGAAGTGAAACCCCCCAGAACGGGTACGGCTCACCCCGATGGGAATATCGCGCTGCAGTATGCTGTCGCCCGCCGCGGAACCATCTTCGCGGCATACCAGGCCAAATACTGTGCAGCTGTCTGTTTGGGTATTAATGATTGATTTGAGAGAGCGGCTGCGAAAAGAGCGGCCGCGACCGAGCAGATAGATGGCCTCCAGCAAGCTGGTCTTGCCACTGCCGTTGGGCCCGCAAATAGTGTTGATACGCGGGCCCGGTGACAACTTAACCGACTGAAGATTACGTAACCCGTGGACGTCGAGCTGCCTTAGGTACATGGGAGAGCTGGCACGATTTTACATTTACAATCGCATGGGCATGATGACGTAGACCGCCTGATCCCGCTTGGGATCCTCCATTAGCGCGCTACTGTTTGCGTCTGAAAATGTAAATCGTACCTGTTCGCCACCCAGCACGTTTAACACATCCAGGATATAACTGACGTTAAAACCGATTTCCAGATCCTCGCTACCGTAACTGACCGTTACCTCTTCTTCCGCTTCCTCCTGCTCCGGGTTGTTCGCCACCATTTTTAGCAGACCGTCGCTGAGGATTAAACGAACACCGCGGTATTTCTCGTTAGACAAAATAGCCGTTCGACTAAAAGCGCTACGCAATTCCTCGCGACTCCCTTCCAGAAGGCGCGTTCCACCTTTCGGCAGAACCCGGTTATAGTCCGGGTAGGCGCCATCCACCAGCTTTGACGTAAACAGAAATTCTTCGCCACTTACACGGATATGATTGTTGCCTATCACCACCTTAAGATCGCCATCCTCGTTCAACAGGCGGGACAGCTCTACCACCCCTTTACGCGGCACGATGGCAGCAACTTTTTCGCTTACCTCCAGCCCGTCAAGCGGCAGCGTACTCATGGCCAGCCGATGCCCGTCCGTTGCGACCACCCGCAACTGCCCGGCGCTCGCTTCCCATAACATGCCATTAAGGTAGTAGCGCACATCCTGGTGAGCCATCGCAAACGCCGTACTATCCAGCAACCCTTTGAGGTTCGCCCGCGTGGTATCGAATTCCAGCTCGCCCGGGCTGTCGTCAACGCTGGGAAACTCATTGGCGGGCAATGTCGTCAGCGTGAACCGACTGCGCCCGCTGGTGAGCACCATGCGGCCGCTGGCGTCGCTCACAAACTTGATGGTTGAGCCGTCGGGCAGGGAGCGGCAAATATCAACCAGTTTGCGCGCTGGCACCGTCACTTCGCCACTTTCGCCGGCTTCGACAAGGGTAGCGCGACCGACGATTTCAACCTCCAGGTCCGTACCCGTGAGGGCCAACCGGTCACCATCGAGCACCACCAGAACATTAGCGAGAATCGGTAAGGTTTGACGACGCTCCACTACGCCGGCAACGAGCTGCAAAGGTTTGAGAAACGCTTCCCGGGAAATACTAAACTTCATTGTGGTCTCTCTTCTATCTACAAATTATTCGACTATCGGGTTTTTGTTAGTAAGCGTTCGCTTTCAGGTCGTCAACAGCCTTAAAAGCAGCTTCATGTCTTCACCGATGTCCCTGGAGGTGTCCTTAAGCTCTTTTACCTTGCGGCAGGCGTGCAATACGGTGGTGTGATCGCGACCACCGAAGGCCTCCCCAATTTCCGGCAAACTGCGATTGGTAAGATCCCTCGCCAGAGCCATGGCCACCTGCCGAGGCCTCGCGATGGAGCGGCTACGGCGCTTGGATAACAGGTCGGACAGTTTGATCTTGTAGTACTCCGCCACCGTGCGCTGAATATTGTCTATAGTAACCAGCTTGTCCTGCAGGGCCAACAAATCCTTGAGCGAGTCGCGGATTAATTCAATGTCGATGGGCCGACCGGTAAAATGTGCGCTGGCGATGACCCGTTTTAGCGCGCCTTCCAGCTCGCGCACATTGGAACGGATCCGCTGGGCGATAAAAAATGCCGCCTCGTGGGGTAACTCGATTTGCGCCTGCTGCGCTTTCTTAATCAAAATAGCCACCCGGGTTTCCAGTTCCGGTGGTTCGACGGCTACCGTTAAACCCCAACCGAAGCGGGATTTAAGCCTCTCTTCGACGCCATCTATCTCCTTGGGATAGCGGTCGCTGGTAAGAATCATCTGCTGGCCGCCTTCCAGCAACGCGTTAAACGTATGAAAAAACTCTTCCTGAGACCGCTCCTTCTTGGCAAAAAACTGGATATCGTCAATCAACAGCGCATCCACCGAACGATAGAAGCGCTTAAAGTCATTAATCGCATTTAACTGCAGGGCCTTGACCATATCCGCGACAAAGCGCTCGGAGTGCAAATAGACAATTTTGGCATCCGGTTTGGCGCGTCGCAGGGCATTGCCCACCGCGTGCATCAAATGGGTTTTTCCAAGGCCCACGCCACCGTAAATAAACAAAGGGTTGTAGGCCCCGCCGGGGTTTTCGGCAACTTGTCTGGAGGCAGCCAAAGCCAGCTGATTGGATTTGCCCTCAACGAATGAATCGAACACGAACGTTTTGTTCAAATAGTCCCGCGTGTCATTTTCCTGTTGCGCGCGGCTGACCTGTGAATGAGAACGCTGTCCAGATACGACGTTCGCCCGCTCCCGTCCGGCTCGGCCATTCCCTCCGTTTACGGACCGTTCACTGCCCGGACCCCGCGCGCCATAGATGGACGCGGCCTCCGGGTAAGCCTCTGGTTGTGTCGGTGGCGTGTCCACAAACTCCGGCACGGATTCGCGCGCCGCGACCAGTATTTGCGCTGCTGCCAATGTATTGCCACAGGCTCCAAGGTACAGCTCGCGGATGCGATCGATAAACTTGTCGTTCACCCAATCCTGGACAAACCGATTCGGTGCTATCAGTCGCACCCCATCTGTCATCACATCGGCGTCGAGCTGCAACGGCTGAATCCAGGTGTTGAATTGTTGCGCTGGCATTTCTTCCCGGAGTTGACCCAAACACTGTTCCCACGCCCTCTGTGCCAAGACTGTCTCCATTTTATAGTTAATTGGTTGCTGCTATTTATTCTTCGCAAAACGGTGTTTGTGAAAGATCGTTAGTCTAAGAGGTATCAGCCCTGTTATCCACACCTTTATTTAAAAAATATTGTTTTTTATAAAACAATAATATTGTTTATTATCAGTGTGTTATATAATTATAAAACACTGTTTTTTTGCACAGGTCCGCCAATAAAAACGATTAAATTTTAACCAATATTTGTGGATAACCTGTTGGTTTCTTATGGGTTACCGGTGGACGCTCTGTGTGTTGGCTAGGCGCTGTGGGCGCCGGGAAGAGCGCCCGGTGAAGAGAAGGTCTTCGTGACCAGCCATGCTATTATTGTCATTATTTGCCCACGCAAAACGACGAAAAGATCTCCCCGAGCAAATCATCACTGGTGAACTCCCCGGTAATTTGCCCCATCAAACGCTGGGCTTGCAACAGGTCCGCCGCCAACAATTCACCCTGTTGCGATGCCCTTAGTTGCCGGGCGGCGTCGCGCAACACCCTTTGTGTATTGATGAGCGCCTCGAGATGGCGGCGGCGAGCGGTAAACAGGCCCTCCGTTGTGCCCCGGTAACCCATGCATTCCTTGAGGTGGGACCGCAGGTCATCAAGCCCGGCACCGGTGATCACTGACAGGCGCAGCACCGGACAGGGTTCGCTACCCGCCACAGTCACATACGGGGCGCAATCCTGACCTGCGGATAAACCCGATAAATCAATTTTATTTAACAGAAAGGTCAGGTTGTGGCGCCCCGGCAGGCGGGCAAAAAATTCCGGCCATATCTGCGCGGGAACCACATCGGGGGACTCGCTGCTGTCGACCACAAACAGCACCCGATCTGCCCGTTCGATTTCCCCCCAGGCGCGGCGCATGCCCTCCTGCTCGACTTCGTCGGCGCTCTCCCTGAGACCAGCCGTGTCAACTATGTGCAGCGGCATCCCATCGATATCGATGCGCTCCCGCAGCAGGTCGCGGGTGGTGCCCGGTATGCTGGTGACGATTGCGCTATCGCGCCCTGATAATTTATTTAGCAGGCTGGATTTTCCGGCATTGGGTTTGCCCGCGATGACCACCGTCATGCCTTCCTGGAGCAACACCCCCTGGCCCGCATCCGCCACCAGGCTGTCAAGCGTCTGAATAAGGTCATCGAGGCTCTCGCCGACGCGCCCCTCGGATAAAAAATCGATGTCTTCCTCGGGAAAATCAATGGCCGCCTCCACATACACGCGCAGGCGCACCACATCCTCGGTAAAGGCGTGAATGCGCTGTGAGAAGGCGCCCTGCAGGGTACGCAATGCGTTGCGCGCTGCCTGGCTGGAGTCGGCAGCAATCAGATCGGCGATTCCCTCTGCCTGGGTCAGATCCATTTTCCCGTTCAAAAACGCCCGCTCGGAAAACTCTCCAGGCCGGGCAATCCGGGCGCCCAGCTCGACAACCCGCGCCAACAGGGCATCCATCACCACCGGGCCACCGTGGCCGTGCAGCTCTATTACATCTTCGCCGGTAAAGGATTTTGGCGCCGGGAAATACAGGGCCAAGCCCTGATCGACGACCCCCCCCACCCCATCGCGGAACTCGCAGTAGTGCGCATAGCGAGGCGCTATGGTCGCGCCCACCAGTTGTTCCAGCACAGGCTCAAGATTTCGGCCCGACACCCGCACAATACCAACCCCCCCGCGTCCCGGTGCGGTGGCAATGGCGGCTATTACATCTGTGTCATTACCCATGAAGCTGCAGCCATCAAGCTAGCCCGGCAGTCAGCAACCTTAGTCGGCTGCCTCTATTTTGCGCGTGATAGACCACTGCTGGGCGATTGATAACACGCTGTTAACGGTCCAGTACAACACCAGGCCCGCGGGAAAAAACATGAAAAAGAAGCTGAAGGCCACCGGCATTATTTTCATAACTTTGGCCTGGGTGGGATCCGGTGGCGCGGGTTGCAGGGTCTGCAGGAAATACATACTCAGGCCGTTAAGGATAGGCAATACATAAAACGGATCCTTCACCGACAAATCCACGATCCAGTAGATCCAGGGTGCGTGGCGCAGCTCCACACTCTCATTCAGCACCCAATACAGAGCGATGAACACCGGCATTTGAATTAACATCGGCAGGCACCCGCCCAACGGATTGACCTTTTCCCGTTTGTACAGGTTCATGGTCTCCTGGGACATCTTCTGCCGATCATCGCCATACAAATCCTTGAGGCGCTTCATTTCTGGCTGCAACTTGCGCATACGCGCCATGGAGCGATAGCTAGCTGCGGACAGAGGGTAAAAAATCCCTTTAATGAGTATCGTGAGTAACACAATGGACCAGCCCCAATTGGCCACCACGCTATAAAAAAACGTCAGCCCGTAAAAAAGCGGCTTGGCGACCCACCACAACCAGCCGTAATCCACGGTTAAATCCAGGTAGGGCGATATTTTTTCGAGGGTTTCCTGATCCTTGGGACCCACGTAGAACGCAGCACCAAAGCGACCCTCTTCGCCGGGCAGGACCGTTTGCGCGGGCGATGTAAAACCCATGGTGTACAGATCCCGGTCACCCAGCTTGCGCAGCAGAAAATCGTTCTTCAGTTGCTGGTCTGGTACCCAGGCACTGATAAAATAGTGCTGCACCATGGCCACCCAACCACCGATCTTGGTGGTTTTGACGGGCTCTTCAGCGATATCGTCAAAGTCATTCTTAATGTAGTTGTGTTCTTCCGAGGTCAGTGCCGCCCCCAGAAATGGGCTCGGCGCCATGGCGCCGGTACTTGCATTGGGGTTGCTTGAGTCGCGCTGAATTTGTCCGAAAAAATGGGCCTGCCAGGGTGTCGCGCCCCGGTTTTTTATGTGGTATTCCACATTCAGCAAATAATCACCGCGGCGAAACACAAACTGTTTCTCAATCTCTACCCCGCCTTGCTGCAGCCGCAGCGAAACGGTCAACCTGTCGGCATCTGCCGCGAGTGTGTAGCTGTCCTGCGGGACGCTAAACAGCGGCCGCGAGTCCCCGGTATCCGTACCGTTCTGGCCAATCAGTCCACTTTGTGCAATATAGGTGCGGGTTGCCGTGCGATTCAGCATTACGATAGGTTCTGCGTTTGCCTCTACCGATACGCGATGCTCGGGCAATGCAACGCGTACGATGTCGCCGCCAAGGGTATCTATTACCACTTCAAGCACATCGGTACTGACCGTAACCAATCGCGCCGCGTTTTGTTGTGGTTCAGTTTTCGGCGTCGGGCGTTCCTGTGTTACCAGAGGAATCGCGGATTCGCTGCTGGACCGAACCTCCCCTTCGCCCAAACTGGGAACGACCATCGCCTCCTCGCCCCCCGTCGGCACGGGTTGCCGCGTTTGCTGAAAGTCGTTCCAGCGGATAAACAGCACTCCAAACACCAGAACCATGGCGCCGATCAAAAGACTGCGTTGCCAATCCATACGTTACTTCACTCGCTTTGGTGCGGAGCCAACTGCCCCGGTTCCGGAACCGGATCACAGCCGCCGGGATGAAAGGGATGACACCTGGCGAGCCTGCGCAGGGTTAAATACCCTCCTTTGGCGGCACCGTGTTTTTCCAGCGCTTCCAGACCATAGGCTGAACAGGTGGGGTAAAAACGACAACAGGGGCCTGACAGGGGACTGATCAGGTACTGATAAACTCTGATGAGGGCACGCAATAGCTTGCCAATCATTTTTGTTCCCCCGAGCGATCTGCGCGATGCGCCAGGCGCTGCCAGTTCTTTTGAAGGCATTGGGTTTGCGCCTGGGGGACCAACAGATCCAGGCCTTTGTGTGCGATAAAAACGATGTCCATGGGCATCAAAAACTGCTGCCGTCGGAACGTGTCTCTAACCACCCGTTTTATCCTGTTGCGTGCCACCGCCCGACGAACGTTTTTTTTGGCTACCACACAACCGAGGCGGGAGTAACCTCGTCCGTTGGGGCGAGCCAGTAGCAGCATGTATTGATCGGAAACTCTATACGGCGGGTTTTTGAACACCGCCGTGTAGTCCCGTGCAGTTAACAGCCGCTTGTCTCTGCCGAACGCCGCTCCTGGCACAATATCGAGGCGATAGATGCCGCCCGATCTAGGCAGCCAGACGCTTGCGTCCTTTTGCGCGTCTGCGCCCAATAACCTGCCTGCCGTTCTTGGTGGCCATCCGGGCGCGAAAACCGTGGGTGCGCTTACGTTTTATAACGCTGGGTTGGAATGTTCTTTTCATGACCGGAAATCCATATTTAGGCAGAGTGTGCCGAGCATTCATTTAAAAGGGCGGCCATTCTAATGAAAAACCCTCCTGCAATCAACGCATACCATGTGGCGGGAATCATTTTATGACCACAGGTGTGTTGCTTCCTGTGGGTAACCTCTGCACGTTTGGGGGTTCATTCTGTGGGTGAATCCTGAATAACCGGGTAATAAGGGATAAACCCCGCGGACAGAGCGACTATTTACACAACGGACAAGCACAGGCTATCCATCGACAAGAGAGGGGTTGCTAACCAGAAACAAAACGTGAAAGTAGAACAAAACCAAGAAGATAAAGCGCTTACCCACAGAGATTGTTCACTCATTAATAACAGTAATAAACTAACTAGTTAACTAGCATAATATAATTATCTTCTCATCTTGCTTGTTCTCTGCTTTGCCTCTTTTTTGCTCCTGTGCCTGCGTGGCAACACCCGCTATAATGCTCGGCTGGATTCCCTTCTGTGAATGAGATTTATGCGCCATCCCTCTCGCTTCGATGTCCTCGTTATCGGTGGCGGCCATGCCGGAACGGAGGCGGCCCTGGCCGCAGCCCGTATGGGTTGCGATACATTGCTGCTGACGCACAACATCGAAACCCTGGGTCAGATGTCCTGCAATCCAGCGATTGGCGGTATCGGTAAAAGCCATCTGGTCAAGGAGGTCGATGCGCTGGGTGGCGCCATGGCGACAGCCACCGATATGGCGGGCATTCAGTTTCGTGTCCTCAATGGCCGCAAGGGGCCCGCGGTGCGGGCCACCCGCGCTCAGGCGGACCGTGTGTTGTATAAGGCAGCCATTCGTCAGATGCTCGAAAGCCAGCCCAGGCTGAGTATTTTCCAACAGGCAGTGGATGATCTGATCGTCGAAGGCGAGCGGGTGCTTGGGGTGGTTACCCAGTCGGGTCTGCGTTTTTATGCGCCGGCGATCGTGCTCACCGTCGGGACGTTTCTGGGGGGCAAAATTCATATTGGCCTTGAAAATCACGGGGGCGGTCGCGCCGGCGACCCACCGTCGCTAAAATTGGCGCAACGTTTACGGGAATTGCCGTTTCGCGTCGATCGCCTGAAGACGGGCACACCACCGCGTATCGATGCCAGGTCGGTAGCGTTCGCTGGTTTACAGGAGCAGTGGGGAGACCAACCCGAACCGGTGATGTCCTATTTGGGTGATAGCGCACAACATCCCCGTCAGGTCTGTTGCTGGATAACACACACCAATGAGCGCACCCACGATATTATTCGGGCAGGGCTGGATCGCTCTCCCCTGTATACGGGGGAGATTCACGGGGTGGGCCCGCGCTACTGCCCCTCCATTGAAGACAAGGTGGTGCGCTTCGCGGAAAAAAACAGTCACCAGGTGTTTATCGAACCAGAAGGCCTGACTACTCGGGAGCTATATCCCAACGGTATTTCCACCAGTCTGCCGTTCGATGTGCAACTGGCCGTGGTGCAATCCATGCAAGGATTCGAGCGCGCTCACATCACCCGCCCGGGCTATGCGATTGAATACGACTTTTTCAACCCCCAGGATCTCAAATACTCCCTGGAAACTCGGTTTGTAAAAGGGCTGTATTTCGCTGGTCAGATCAATGGCACGACCGGTTACGAAGAGGCTGCCGTGCAAGGATTGCTGGCTGGCACCAACGCCGCGTTGCAGGTACAACAAAAAACCGCCTGGTGTCCACGTCGGGACGAAGCGTACCTGGGGGTCCTGGTGGACGACCTGATTACCATGGGTACCAGCGAGCCCTACCGGATGTTCACCAGTCGCGCAGAGTACAGACTGTTACTGCGGGAAGACAACGCGGATTTGCGCCTGACCGAACAAGGCAGGGCGCTGGGCCTGGTCGACGAAGCGCGCTGGCGGTCGTTCAACACCAAGCGCGACGCCATCGAGACGGAAAGTCAGCGCCTGCGCTCTACCTGGGTGCAACCGAGCAGTGCCGCGGCGGAACAGATCAACAACCTGAGCGATAACCCCCTCGCCCGGGAATACAGCCTGTATGAATTGCTTAAGCGCCCCGAGCTCGATTACGCGGCAGTGGCCAGTCTGACGGGTGGGCCGACGGTTGATCCAACGGTGGCCCAGCAGATTCAGATAGCTGCCAAATATGCGGGTTACATAGATCGCCAACAGCAGGATATCGAGCGCTTGCGCCGGCAGGAAAATACTCAGATCCCGACGGATTTCGATTATCGGTCGATAACAGGGTTGTCCAACGAGGTGAAACAAAAGCTCGAAGCAGCGCGTCCGGATTCTTTGGCGCGGGCGGCGCGAATTCCCGGCGTGACCCCCGCGGCAATCGCTATCCTGCTGGTTTTTCTGAAAAAAAAGACGGCCTTGATAAAAAAAACCGCCTGATTAAGCAGGTTAAACAGGGTCCAAAAAAATGGCGGTATTGGCGGAAGATCGACAACACGCCCTGCACACCCAGCTAAGAACGGGTCTGGCAGCGCTGCAGCTTGGCCTGAACGCAGAGCAGGTAAAGGTGCTGCTTGACTTCGTTGCGCTGATAGGACGCTGGAATCGAACCTATAACTTGACGGCGATTACCGACCCGCACGAGGTCGTCGCCCGCCATCTACTGGACAGCCTCAGCATCGCGCCCTACCTGGAAGGCAGGGAGTTCATCGATGTGGGCACCGGCGCCGGGCTACCGGGATTGCCGTTGGCGGTGGCCAAACCCGCAACCCGGTTTACGTTACTGGATAGCAACGGCAAGAAAACCCGCTTTCTGATACACGTTAAAACCGTGCTGCAGTTGAAGAATGTGGATGTCGTTCAACACCGGGTGGAGAGTTATCAGCCGCGGCGACTGTTCGACGGGGTTATCAGTCGCGCGTTCGCGGCCACGGCCGACATGGTAACCGCCTGCGCGCATCTAAAAACGGCCCGGGGACACCTGTATGCCATGAAGGGGCGTCGACCCGATGAGGAGTTGAGGGTGTTGCCAAAACCCTATAAGGTCGTCGCCTGCCACAGGTTGCGAGTCCCCGGGGTGGCCGGGGCTCGACATCTGATTATTGTAAATAATGACACACTGCCCGCTGCACCCGAAGCGGCGGTGTGACGCATCACGGAAACTGGAAAAACCTTGAGCCATATTTTTGCCATAGCCAACCAGAAAGGCGGGGTTGGCAAGACCACCACCAGTGTCAATCTGGCGGCGGCGCTTGCCACCTACGGCAAACGCGTGCTCTTAATTGATCTGGACCCCCAGGGTAACGCCACCACCGGCAGCGGCGTGGATAAAAACGCCCTCGATGCGACCGCCTACGACGTATTAACAGGCCGCGCGCGAACGGCACAGGTAATCTGCCCGTGCCCGGAGGCCGGTTACGACCTGCTCCCGGCCAACAGAGATTTGACGGCGGCCGAAGTGGAGTTACTGCGCCTGGAAAATCGCGAGCGGCGGTTACGACATGCTGTCACCGAGGTGGCCGGGCGCTATGACCTCATCATTATTGATTGCCCGCCCTCCCTGAGCATGTTGACCGTCAATGCGCTGGTGGCAAGCGACAGCGTGATTGTGCCGATGCAGT